>CAMLHI010000249.1 GCA_946479705.1 uncultured Oxalobacteraceae bacterium | reverse complement strand
GTTTACTCTGCATATTCGATTGACTTGATTCACGAGTTTCGCCGGGTGTTGGGCCCACGGCTAAAGGAAGGCTGGTTTGAAGTGATGAAAACCTGGTAATACAGGTTAGAAAAGTTCGGCTGGGAAGAGCGTGTCCTGCTCCTCCATGGCTTGGTACCGCAGCAAAGGCATTGATCTAATCCAGCGGCACGCTGCGGTACTTGTTAACCTCGCTGGCCGTCACCGGCGGCGCCTTGTTGCCCCAGCTGTTGCGCAGGTAGGTCACCAGAGCGGCGACTTCGTAGTCGTTGAGCAAGTGGCCATAGGGCGGCATGCCGTAGGGGCGCGGATTGCCCGCCGTGCCGGGCGCGAAGCCGCCATTTAATACGATCCGGATCGGATTGACCGACGCTGCCATGGTCAGCGCGCGGTTGCCCGCCAGCGGCGGGTAGTGCGGCGCGAGTCCTTTGCCGTCGCTGCCGTGGCACTCGATGCACTGGTTCTCGTACAGTTTCTTGCCCTGCGCGAGCACCTGCTCGAATTCCGGTCCGCTCACCGGCACGGGCGTTTCGGCCGGCGTGGCCGGCAGCGATTTCAGATACACCGCCATCGCAGTGGCATCCTGGTCGGACAGGTGCTGCAAGCTGCGCTGCACGACTTCGGCCATCGGTCCGAACACGGTGGCGCGCGGCGAAATGCCGGTCTTGAGCAACTGCGCGATGTGCGGCACTTCCCATGAACCCAGGCCGGCTTCGGCGTCGGAGGTGAGCGAGGGCGCGTACCAGCCCAGCGTTTGAATCAGCCCGCCCGACAGGCTCTTGTCGCTCGCGCCCAGCGGATTGCGGCCGGCGTGGCAGGCGGCGCAGTGGCCCAGGCCATCGACCAGGTAGGCGCCGCGGTTCCACACGGCGTTCTGCGCGTTGGCGGCGGTGTAGACGCCCGGCGTAAAGTACAGCACGCGCCACGCGGCCACGGCGGCCTGCTGGTTGTAGGGGAAGCGCAGTGCGTGCGGCTGGCGCGCGGTCTTTTGCGGCGGGATGGTTTGCATGAAGGCGAACAGCGCGTCGGCGTCGTCGCGCGTGATCTTGGTGTAGTTCGTGTACGGGAAGGCCGGGTAGAGCAGACGGCCGTCGCGGCCCACGCCGTTGTGCAGGGCGTTCCAGAACTGGTCGGCGGTCCAGGCGCCGATGCCGCTGTCGCGGTCGGAGGTGATGTTGGGCGCGAGCAGGCGGCCGAAGGGCGTCTCGAGCGCCCGCCCGCCGGCGTACTCGGCGCCGCCGCGCGCGGTGTGGCAGGCCACGCAGTCGCCCACCTTCGCGAGGTAGGCGCCGCGCGCGATGTTTTCCGGCGTGCCGGCCCAGGCGGCGGGGGAACTGGCGGCGATCATCTCGGCACGCGGCCAGGCCAGGCCAACGGCAATGGCGGCCACGCCCGCGCAGGCCAGGGCGGTCAATAGCAGGCGCTTCATGGCGCGCTCCCGCAGGCCAGCGGCAGCGGCCGCGCGATGGCGGTGGCGGGACGCGCGTCGGACGCCACCGGCTGGCTGGCGATCCAGCCGCTGATGGCGGTGACGTCGGCCAGCGACAGGCGCGCGGCAATCTCGCCCATGCAATCGGGGGCGGCCGCGTGGCGGGTCTTGTTGCGCCAGGCGCCCAGCTGGGCGTTCATGTAGTCGCGCGGCAGGCCGGCCAGACCGGGGATGGCGGGCGCCACGCCGGTCAGCTGCTCGCCATGGCAGGCAATGCAGGCCGGGACCTTGCGGGTGCTATCTCCCTGCATGACCAGCTGGCGGCCGCGTTCGAGCACCTCCGGCGCGGCGTCGAGCGGCTTGCGCGGCAGAGGAGGCAGGTGCTCGTTCGCGAAGTACTCGGCGATCTCTTTCAGGTAGGCGTCCGGCAGGCGGTCGACCATGTAGCTCATCATGGGGAACTGGCGGCGGCCTTCGCGAAAGTTCATCAGCTGGTTAAGCAGGTAGCCGGCCGGCTTGCCCGCAATGCGCGGGAAGAAGGCGTCGTCGACATCCTTTTTCGCGTGGCAGGAGATGCAGGGCGCGAGGCGCTGCTGCATGGTGTCGGGCAGGACGGCGGGGCGTTCGGCGGCGGCGACGCTGCCGGCCAGCAGCAGCGCCAGGAAAGAGAGGTGGGGCGTCAGCGCCATATGCGGTACATCCAGTAGCTTTCGTCGTGTTCCATCGCGTGTTTGAGCGCTGCCGGCGGCAGGCCGGTCATGGCGCGGGTCTCGCGCGACAGGTGGGCCTGGTCGGCATAGCCGCTGTCGGCCGCCACGTCGATCCAGGATACGTTCGCTTCGGCGCGCACCGCCAGCAGCACGGTTTCGGCGCGGCCCATGCGCTGCAGGGTGCGCATCGGCAGGCCGGACCAGGCGCGCACGCGCCGTTCGATCATGCGCGCGCCGCGGCCGATTCCACTGGTGGCGGCGCGCACCGCCAGGTGGCGCACCCAGTCGCCCAGCGGACCACGTTCGAGCTTGGCGCCGGCACGCGCTGCTTGCCAGCGCGGTTCGATGAAGGCGTCGAGCAGGCGCACGCGTTCGTCGTCGCTGGCGGCGGCCGTCAGCGCCGGTCCGAGCGCGAGCCAGTCGTCGCCGAGCACGTCCTGCACCGGATGGAAGGTATCGACGTAGTTCGACAGGGCGTGGCGGCTGAGGGCGTGCAGGGCGTCGGGGTAGAACATCACCACGAACAGGTGCGCGCTGCCGTGGTTGAAGATGGTCCAGGGTTTGGTCTGCGGGCCGCTGAACACCGCTTCGCCTTCGCGCACGGTGTGGTCGTGGAGGATGGCGTCGTCGTACAGCGAGGCGTCGCCATGCAGCATCCAGGCCACGCTGCAGAACGGCGTGGCCGGGTAGTGGTTGAAGCCGTCGATGCCGTCGCAGCCCAGCGTGCTGCGCGAGATATAGCACGGCACGCAGGACGCCAGCGACTGGCGCGGGGCGATCAGGCGGGTGACGGGGGCAGGGCGCATCGGACTCCTTGGCTGGTTGCGATCATTGTACCGACGCCGGCGCGGCCGTGTCGCAAACGTTCAAGACAAATTGTCCACCCCCTTGGATACTGCAAGCCTGCCAATCTACCCAGGGAGTGAGACGATGCTTGATGCCGCTGTCTGTTCGCGACGCCACTTGAACGATTTGCCTGGACCGCCGGCCTGGCCGGTGGTGGGCAATCTGCTGCAACTGCGGCCTGGGCGGATCCACCTCGATATGGAGCGCTGGAGCCGCCAGTACGGCGCGCTGTACCGGGTCCGCATGGCGCGCGCGACTTTCCTGGTGGTGGCCGACCACCGGCTGGTGGGGCAGATCCTGCGCGAGCGTCCCGGCCTGTTCCGCCGGCCTTCCATTATGGCCGAGCTGGCCGCCGAGATGGGCGGCATACCCGGGGTGTTCGAGGCCGAGGGCGCGGCCTGGCGCAACCAGCGCCGCATGGTGATGCAGGCGTTCGCGCCGCAGGCGGTCAAGAGTTATTTTCCTTCGCTGGTGACAGTGGCCCAGCGCCTGCGCCGGCGCTGGGAGCGCGCCGCCGACAGCGGCCGGGCGATCGACCTGAACGCCGACCTGCGCCTGTACACCATCGACATCGTGGCCGGCCTGGCCTTCGGCAGCGACGTCAACACCATCGAGACCGGCGACCATGCCATCCAGCGCGACCTGGACGTGATCCTGCCGGCGGTGGCGCGCCGTTCGCTGGCGCCTTTCCCGTACTGGCGCTATGTGAGGCTGCCGGCCGACCGCCAGCTGGCGCGCAGCGTGGCGGCGGTCACGCTGGCGGTGGACGATCTGGTGGGACAGGCCAAGGCGCGCATGCTGGCCGACCCGGCGCGCGCGCTGGCGCCGCCGAACATGCTCGAATCGATGCTGGCGGCGGCCGCGCAGCCGGACAGCGATGTGAGCGAGCGCGATGTGGCCGGCAATGTGCTGACCATGCTGCTGGCGGGCGAGGACACGACCTCCAACAGCCTGGCGTGGCTGATCTATTTGCTGCGACGCCATCCCGAGGCGCTGGAGCGGGCGCGCGCGGAGGTGCTGCGGGTGGTGCCCGACAGCGCATCCCTGAGCGTCGGCCAGGCCGACCAGCTGGACTACCTGGAAGCCTGCGCGCACGAGGCCATGCGCCTGAAGCCGCCGGTGCCGTACATGCCGTTCGAAGCGCTGGAGGATGCGGTGGTGGGCGACGTCGCGGTGCCCAAGGGGACGGTGGTGACCTGCGTGCTGCGCCACGACAGCGTCGACGAGGCCTACTTTCCGGATGCGGCCAGCTTCCGGCCGGAGCGCTGGCTGGAACCACAGGTCGAGCGCAAGGTGGCGATGCCCTTCGGCGCCGGGCCGCGCACCTGCCCGGGGCGCTACCTGGCGCTCCTCGAAATCAAGGTGGCGATGTGCATGCTGCTGACCCATTTCGACATTGTGTCGGTGGCTTCGCCCGACGGCGGCGAGCCGCGGGAACGCATGGGCTTTGTGATGGCGCCGTCGATGCTGGAGCTGCGCCTGGCGCGGCGCTAGTTAGTTAGTGGTTTAGCTGGCCGGCAGGGCGCGCCAGTGGCGGTAGATTTTCAGCGCCACGTGGGCG
>CAMLHI010000248.1 GCA_946479705.1 uncultured Oxalobacteraceae bacterium | reverse complement strand
GTCTTCTTCAGCTCGGCGAGCACCGCGTTGCGATGCTCGTTGTTGTCCATGTCGATGAAGTCGAGGATGATGATGCCGCCCAGGTTGCGCAGGCGCAGCTGGCGCGCGATCGCGTGCGCCGCTTCCAGGTTGGTCTTGAAGATCGTGTCGGCGAAATTGCGCCCGCCCACGAAGCCGCCGGTGTTGACGTCGATGGTCGTCATCGCCTCGGTCTGGTCGACGATCAGGTAGCCTCCCGACTTGAGGTCGACGCGGCGCCCCAGCGCGCGCAGGATCTCTTCTTCCACGCCGTACAGATCGAACAGCGGGCGCTCGCCGGTGTAGTGCATCAGGCGCGGCAGCACGCTCGGCGTGTAGGTCTTGGCGAAGTCGACCAGCTTGAGGTGGTTCTCGCGCGAGTCGACCTGGATGGTGGCCGTCTCGTCATGCACGAAGTCGCGCAGCACGCGCTGGGCAAGGTTCAGGTCCTGGTACAGCAGGCTGGTGGGCGGCCTGGTGCGCGCGCCGTGCAGGATCGCGCCCCAGGTCTTGCGCAGGTAATCGACGTCGGCCTGCAGGTCGCTGTCGGAGGCTTCCTCGGCCATGGTGCGCACGATGTAGCCGCCTTTCTCGTCGGCCGGCAGCAGCCCGTGCAGGCGCGTGCGCAGCAGTTCGCGGTCCGATTCCTTTTCGATTTTTTGCGAGATGCCGATGTGGTTATCCTGCGGCAGATAGACCAGCATGCGCCCGGCGATCGAGATCTGGGTCGACAGGCGCGCGCCCTTGGTGCCGATCGGGTCCTTGATCACCTGGACGGTGAGCACCTGGCCGTCGAACAGGATCTTCTCGATGGGAGTCGGCTGCACATTGGGGCCGTCGTGGCTGCGCGCTTCCCAGATGTCGGCCACGTGCAGGAAGGCGGCGCGTTCGAGGCCGATGTCGATGAAGGCCGACTGCATCCCCGGCAGCACGCGCACCACCTTGCCGAGATAGACATTGCCTGCCAGCCCCCGCGTCAAGGTGCGTTCGATGTGCAGCTCTTGAACGGCGCCTTGCAGGATCAGCGCGACGCGCGTTTCCTGCGGGGTGATGTTGATCAGGATGTCTTCGTTCATGTCGTGCCGCGTGGATTGATCGAGTTGCTATCTTACACGGCATCGGGCAGAAAATGAGGGCGCTCTCAGCCTCTCAGGCCAGCGGCAGGCCCGCCAGACGAAGAAGGCGCGCGGTCTCGAACAGCGGCAGGCCGACGATGCCCGAATGGCTGCCTTCGATGTGCTCGACGAACAGCGCGGCCAGGCCCTGGATGCCGTAAGCGCCGGCCTTGTCGTAGGGTTCGGGGGTGGCGCAGTAGGCGCGGATCGAGGCTGGCGACAGCTGGGCGAAGCGCACGTCCGACACCTGCGTGAGCTGCTCGGCCATGTCGGTGTAGAAGACCGACACCGAGGTCAGCACCTGGTGGGTGCGGCCGGACAGGCGTTCGAGCATCTGCACCGCTTCGGCATTGGTGGCCGGTTTGCCGAGGATGTCGCCATCGATGGTGACCGTGGTATCGGCCGCCAGCACGGGGCGCAGCGGCAAGCGCCGGGTCTGCACCATGTTCCAGGCGAAGGCGGCCTTTTCTTTGGCGACGCGGGCCACGTAGTCGGCCGGCGACTCGTTGGGCCGCACGTCTTCGCTCACGTCGGGGCCGCGCGCGGTATCGTTGCGCAGCATGAGCAGTTCGAATTCGACGCCGATCTGGCGCAGCAGCTCGCGCCTGCGCGGGCTCTTCGAAGCCAGGTAGATTTTCTTGTCGATCGGTTTCATTGGTGCTTCCAGCGTGCGTCAGACGCGGTGATAGGGGTGATTCTGCGTGATCGACCACGCACGGTACAACTGCTCCGCAAGCATAACACGCACGATCCCGTGCGGGAGCGTCATACTGGAGATGCGAATCAGCCCCTCGGCACGGGCCTTGAGCTCGGGATCGAGGCCGTCGGCGCCGCCAATCAGGAACACGGTGTCGCGTCCATCCTGCTGCCACTGCATCAACTGCTGCGACAGGCCCACGCTGGTGAGGTCCTTGCCGCGTTCATCGAGGGCGATGATGCGCGCGCCCTTGGGCAGTACCGCTTCGATGCGCTCGCGTTCGAGCGCCATCGCGGTGGCCGCCGTCTTGCTGCCGGACCGTTCGACCGGCTTGATTTCCTTCAGTACAATGCGCAGCTCGGGCGGCATGCGCTTGGTGTACTCGGAAAAGCCGGTCTCGATCCAGGCCGGCATCTTGTGGCCGACCGCAGCGATCATCAGCTGCATCGGCGCTTACTCTTCGACGGTGGCTTTTTTGGCGACGCGCTTGATGACCTTCTTCACCGGCGCTTCGTCGGCCGGGGCGGCCTTCTTGGCGGCGGCGCGTTTCGGCGGCTGTTCCTTGAGCGCTTTCACGGCGGCCGCTTCCGACTTGGTCGGCGCGACTTTCACGGTCTTGCCGGCCGGGACGGCGGCAGCTTTCTTGGCGGCCGGCTGCTTGGCAGCGGCAGGCTTGGCGGCAGCCTTCTTGGCCGCCGGCTTGCGCTCCTTGACCGGCTTGACTTCCGGCGCGTCCTGGTTGGCCGCCAGGTGCTTGCTCTTCGGTTTGGAGGCGTCCGCTTCGGCCGCTTCGGCGGTGTTCTTGCGCTTGGCGGCGCCCAGCTTGACCGGCTTCTCGCCCCAGATTTCTTCCAGGCGGTAGTACTGGCGGATGGCCGGCTGCATGATGTGCACGATCATGTCGCCCAGGTCGACCAGCACCCATTCGCCGGTGTCTTCGCCTTCGATCCCGACGACGTCGCCGCCGGCCGCCTTGACCTTGTCGCGGACCGATGCGGCCAGCGCCTTGGTCTGGCGATTCGAGGTGCCTGAGACCACCGCGATGCGGTCGAACAGACTGGTCAGGCCGGTCGTGTCGAACACGGCGATCTCCTGGCCTTTGACGTCCTCAAGTGCGTCGACAACCAGGGTTTGAAGTTTTTTGATATCCATTAGGTTGTATATAAGTTATGTTGTTGAATATAGTCTAGCACTACCGGTGCGAGACGCGAGTTTGCGTCAGCGCCCTGTTGCAAAGAGGCACGTATGTCGGTCGCGGAGACATCCTCATCGAGCGCATGCGCCAGATAAGCCAGTCCGGACGGGGTATTGCGCAGCTGGGCCGGCTCCGCGCGGCGCTGCTGCAGTTCTTCGCGCACTGCCGCCGGCAGGGCCGCGGCGTCGAGCGAGAAGCCGGGGCGCGCGCCGACGCCGATGTGCGCCACTTCGAACAGCGCGCGCCATTCGCGCCAGCTGTCGAGCTGCTGGAGCTGGTCGGCGCCCATCAGGAACACGATCGAGGCCGCCGGCCCCATTTCCGCGCGCACCTGGCGCAGCGTATCGATGGTGTAGCTCGGCGTGCCGCGCGCGATTTCCTGGCGGTCGATCGTCACGGCCAGGCCGGCGTCGGCGAAGGCCAGTTCGAGCATCGCCACGCGCTGGTCGGCCGTCGCGTGCAAGGCGTTCTTCTGCCACGGATTGCCGGCCGGGACGATGCGCAGCTGGTCCGGCTGGAGCAGCCGGGCAAACAGGGCAGCGAGCGCAAGGTGTCCCTTGTGGACCGGGTCGAAGCTGCCTCCCAGCAGCGCGACGCATGTCGTCACGTGGCCAGCCAGTCGCGATGGACCAGGAAGTCGCTGTGGAGCTGCGCTTCCGGGCTGCCCGGCCGCGGCTTCCAGTCGTAGCGCCATTTCACGATCGGCGGCATCGACATCAGGATCGCCTCGGTGCGTCCGCCCGACTGCAGGCCGAACAGGGTGCCGCGGTCCCACACCAGGTTGAACTCGACATAGCGCCCGCGCCGGTAGGCCTGGAAGTCGCGTTCGCGTTCGCCGTAGGGCGGGTCCTTGCGCGCGTTCACGACCGGCAGGTAGGCGCCCAGGAAGGCATCGCCCACGCTCTGCGTCATGGCGAAGGACTGCTCGAAGCCGGCTTCGTTGAAGTCGTCGAAGAAGATCCCGCCCACGCCGCGCGGCTCCTGGCGGTGCTTCAAATAGAAGTACTCGTCGCACCACTTCTTAAAGCGCGGATGCAGTTCGCTCCCAAAAGGCGCCAGCGCATCGCGGCAGCTCTGGTGGAAGTGGCGCGCGTCGTCCAGGTTGCCGTAGTAGGGCGTCAGGTCCATGCCGCCGCCGAACCACCACACCGGCGCGTGGCCTTCCTTCGTCGCGGTGAAGAAGCGCACGTTCATGTGCACCGTCGGCGCGTACGGATTGCGCGGATGGAGCACCAGCGACACGCCCATTGCTTCCCACGCGCGGCCCGCCAGTTCCGGACGCGCCGCCGCGGCCGATGGCGGCAGGCTGGCGCCGGTCACGTGCGAAAAATTGCAGCCGCCGCGCTCGAACACATTGCCTTCTTCGATCAGGCGCGAGATGCCGCCGCCGCCTTCCGGGCGCTGCCACTCGTCGCGCAGGAAGGGCTGGCCGTCGACCTGTTCCAGCGCGGCGACGATGCGCGACTGGAGATCGAGGAGCCATGCCTTGACGGCAGCTGCGGGAGGAAGGGACATGGAAGAACCGGGCGGGAATAAAAAA
>CAMLHI010000247.1 GCA_946479705.1 uncultured Oxalobacteraceae bacterium | reverse complement strand
CCGACACGCCTGCCGTGGAGCATGCCAAGGCGCTGGAAGACATCAGCCTGGATCTGGCCAGCAATGACTTGACCGAGCAATTCGGCAGCGTCGAGCTGACCAAAGGGTTTACCAGTACCGACCTGGGCAAGGAGTTCGACCTGCCGACGCTGCCTGAGACCGCAGCCGCGCCCGCCGCCGATACGCTCCACGATCCGCTGATGGCCCTGGATGCGATGAACTTCGACCTCCCGGCCGCCACCCCGGCGCCGACCGCGCCGGCGGCCCCGCACGACGATCCGTTCGCCTTGCCGGACCTGCCGGCCAGTGTACCCGCCGCCGCCGCGCCGCAGTTCGACATGTCCGGCATCGACCTGGACCTGCCATCCAGCGACAATGCCGCCACCGCTCTGCCGGCCCTGGGCGACCTCGACGCGATGTACGGCGCAGGCGCCGATCCGGCCGAACTGTCCTCCGTGCACATGGAAATGGAAACCAAGATGGACCTGGCCATTGCCTACCAGGAGATCGGCGACAAGGAAGGCGCGCGCGAACTGCTCGACGAAGTCATCAAGGGCGGCAGCGCGGATCAGATCGCCAAGGCCAACGAGATGCGCATGAAGCTCGCCTAAGGTCCGGGGAACAGCGCCAATGGATCACATTTGAAACGCCTCGCACTCGGCATCCAGTACGACGGCAGTCCCTTCAACGGCTACCAGAAGCAGCCAGACCGCAACACCGTGCAGGACCAGCTGGAAATCGCCCTCGAAAAATTCGCGGGCGTATTCCTGCCGACCACCTGCGCGGGCCGTACCGACACCGGCGTGCATGCGCTCGAACAGGTGGTGCATTTCGATACCGAACTCACCCGCCCGATGAGCAACTGGGTGCGCGGCGTCAACACCTTCCTGCCCGATACGATCGCGGTGCGCTGGGCCCACGCACTGCCGGAACCGGCCGCCGATGGCCAGGAATTCCACGCCCGCTTCGCCGCCCGCGCGCGCACCTACCACTACGTGCTGTACAACCACCCGGTCCGTTCGCCGCTGCTGGCCGGGCGCGCCGGCTGGGTGTTCCGTCCGCTCGACATCGAGCTCATGCGCGAGGCCGCCCAGTGCCTGGTCGGCACCCACGATTTCACCGCCTTTCGCGCCAGCACCTGCCAGGCCAAATCGCCTGTCAAGCACATGCACGAGGTGCGCATCGAGCGGCACGGCACGGCCATCGTGTTTACCCTGCGCGGCAATGCCTTCCTGCACCACATGGTGCGCAACCTGGTCGGCTCGCTGGTGTATGTGGGCAGCGGGCGCCATCCGCCGGGCTGGCTGCGCGCGGTGCTGGAAGCGCGCGACCGCCATGCCGCGGCCCCGACCTTCATGCCTGACGGCCTGTACTTCGCCAAAATCGATTACGATCCCTTCTGGGGACTGCCGCACGACGCGACCAGCCCGCTTCCCTGGTTCTGACACTATGTCCCGTACCCGCATCAAGATCTGCGGCCTGACCCGTCCCCAGGACGTGCAGGCCGCGGTGGAGGCCGGCGCCGACGCGCTCGGCTTCGTGTTCTATCCCAAGAGTCCGCGCTATGTCACGGCCGAACAGGCTGCCGCCCTGATGAGCGCGGTGCCGCCGTTTGTCGCGACCGTGGCCCTGTTCGTCAATGCCAGCGTGGACGAGGTGGCTGCCGTGGCGCGGCTGGCGCCGTTTGCCCAGCTGCAGTTTCACGGCGACGAAACGCCGGCCCAGTGCGCCGCCATCGCCGCCGCCGTGCAAAAGCCCTTCATGCGGGTATTTCGGGTGCGGCCGGACACGACAGGCGCCGATTTGCTAGAATATGAGGCTCAATACCGCGCCGCCAGTTCCTTGTTCTCGGGCCTCTTGCTCGACACCTTCGTGGAAGCCTATGGCGGGGCAGGAAAGGTTTTCGATTGGTCCATCATTCCAAAAGATCTCGCGCCTCGGGCCGTTTTAAGTGGTGGCTTGAGCGTACCCGGCGCGACTGACGCCGTCCTGCGCGTTCGTCCCTATGCCGTCGACATCAGCAGCGGTGTCGAACAGGGCAAGGGCATCAAGGACGCCGCCCTGATCCGCGTCTTCATCGGCGCGGTGGCGGCCGCCGATACCATCATAGAAAGCGAAACCCATCATGAGCCAAGCACCTGAGCGGGGCACTGCCGCCCCATTGTTTCACACCACCGATTACCAGTTTCCCGACGCCAGCGGCCACTTCGGCCCCTACGGCGGCTCGTTTGTTGCCGAAACCCTGAGCCATGCTCTGGCCGAGTTGCGTGTAGCCTATGCGCGCTACAGCCAGGACCAGGAATTCCTCGACGAGTTCCGCTATGAGCTCAAGCATTTCGTCGGCCGTCCCTCGCCGATCTACCACGCCAAGCGCTGGTCCGAGCAGATGGGCGGGGCGCAGATTTTTTTCAAGCGCGAAGACCTGAACCATACTGGCGCCCATAAGATCAACAATGTGATCGGGCAGGCACTGCTGGCGCGCCGCATGGGCAAGCCGCGCATCATCGCCGAGACCGGCGCCGGCCAGCATGGCGTGGCCACGGCCACCATCTGCGCCCGTTTCGGCCTGGAATGCGTGATCTACATGGGCAGCGAGGACGTCAAGCGCCAGGCCCAGAATGTGTACCGCATGAAGCTGCTGGGCGCGACCGTCGTGCCGGTCGAGTCCGGCTCGAAGACGCTCAAGGATGCGCTCAACGAAGCCATGCGCGACTGGGTGACCAACATCGAAAACACTTTCTACATCATCGGCACCGTGGCCGGCCCGCATCCCTATCCGATGATGGTGCGCGACTTCCAGTCGGTGATCGGCGAGGAGTGCCTGGAACAGATGCCGGAAATGACCGGGCGCCAGCCGGACTACGTGCTGGCCTGCATCGGCGGCGGCTCGAACGCCATGGGGATTTTTTATCCCTATATCGACCACAAGGAAGTCCAGCTGATCGGGGTGGAAGCGGCGGGCGAGGGCATCGCTTCCGGCAAGCACGCGGCCTCGCTGACGGCGGGTATTCCCGGCGTGCTGCATGGTAACCGCACCTATCTGCTGCAGGATGCCAACGGCCAGATCATCGAGACCCATTCGGTCTCGGCCGGCCTGGACTATCCGGGTGTAGGCCCGGAACACGCCTGGCTGAAGGATTCCGCCCGCGCCCAGTATGTCTCGGTAACGGACGAGGAAGCGCTGGCAGCGTTCCATGACTGCTGCCACATCGAAGGCATCATTCCGGCGCTGGAATCGTCGCACGCGCTGGCTTACGCCGCCAAGCTGGCCGCCACGCTGCCGAAAGACAAACTGGTGCTGGTCAACCTGTCCGGCCGCGGCGACAAGGACATGCACACGGTGGCCGAGCGCATGGGCTTGAACTTCAGCTAAGTCCATCCTTCGACCCAACCAGATAAAAGAAGAATCCCATGTCCAGAATCGCCCCTACCTTTGCCGCCTTGAAAGCGGCCAATAAAACCGGTCTCGTCACCTTCATCACCGCAGGCGACCCCGGCCCCGAGCTGACCGTTCCCCTGATGCATGCCATGGTGGCCGGCGGCGCCAACGTGCTGGAACTGGGCGTGCCCTTTTCCGATCCGATGGCCGAAGGTCCGGTCATCCAGCGCGCCTGCGAACGCGCGCTGAAATTCAATATCGGCCTGCCCGACGTGTTCAATTTCGTGCGCGAATTTCGCAAGACCGACCAGAGCACGCCGGTGGTGCTGATGGGCTACGCCAACCCGATCGAGCGCATCGGCCCGGACGCCTTCATCGCCGCGGCCAAGGACGCTGGCGCCGACGGCGCCATCGTGGTCGACTATCCGCCGGAAGAGTGCGAGCAGTTCGCCGCCGCCATGCGCGCCAACGAACTGGACCTGATCTTCCTGCTGGCGCCGACGTCGACGCCGGAGCGCATCGCCCAGGTGGCCAGGGTCGGCAGCGGCTTCAGTTATTACGTGTCGCTCAAGGGTGTGACCGGAGCCGGCAACATCGATACCGCCGACGTGGCGCGCCGCCTGGCCGCGATCCGCGAACACGTCAAGCTGCCGGTCGGCGTGGGCTTCGGCATCCGCGACGCCGCCACCGCCAAGGCCGTGGCCGAAGTGGCCGATGCGGTGGTGATCGGCAGCCGTATCATCCAGGAACTGGAAAACACGCCGAAGGAGCAGGCGGTGGCGGCGGTGCAGGCATTCGTGACGGGCATTCGCAGCGCCTTGGATAGTTGAAAATCAAGGATTGACGCAAAGACAGGGGCCGGAATGGCCCTTGTTTGCGCTTCATCAAACATTTTTTTAGGGCGATGGTTTTTTTCGTCGGCTTCTTTGGTAAATTGTTTAAGGTTTCTCCTTTATCATTTTCCCGGGCCCATCATGAAAAAACAAATCGTCAACATCGCTCCGCTGCAGGCAGCGAAAGTAGCGGCCGTGCTGTATCTGGTCATCTCGATTCCCTTCGTGGCGATTTTCGGCCTGATCGCCCTGTTCGCCTCGGGCGCCGGCATGCCGGGCATGTCGGCCGGCATGCTGATCTTCCTGCCCATCCTGTACGCCCTGTTCGGCGGCCTGTTTACCCTGATCGGCGCCTGGGTCTACAACCTGGTCGC
>CAMLHI010000246.1 GCA_946479705.1 uncultured Oxalobacteraceae bacterium | reverse complement strand
GCGAACAGATTGGGAATGCCGCGCGCCGTGGTCGGGTTCACCGAGAACAGGTCGCCCGGCACGTAGATCATGCGCGTGAGCCGGCCGGCGCACGGCATGTGCAGGCGGTGGTAGTCCTTGGGACTCAGGTAGAGATTGGCGAAGCTGCCATGCTGGAAGCGCGCAGCCAGCGCCGCATCGCCGCCCACCAGGTCGGTGGTGGTGAACTTGTGGCCCTTGGCCTGGAAGATCTGGTGATCGTCGATGTCGCCGCACTGGCTGATGGTGCCGTCGACCGGGCAGATGAAATCGGCCGCCGCCAGCGGGCGTGCACCGTCCTTCAGCGCGCGCGTGAAGAAGTCGTTGAAGCTGGTGTAGCTGGCGATGTCCGGGTTGAGCGCCTCGTTCATGTTCACGCCGTACTTGCCGACGAACCAGCGGATCAGCGTGGTCGTATAAGTGCCTCCCTTGGCGCCGGCGACGCGGCCGGCGAATTGCGTCAGGGCTTGCTTGGGCAACAAATACTGCGGAAGGACTTTTAGACGGGACACGTTGTTTGCCTGCGGCGAATAAAGAATGGCGAATTATGCCCGCACTGGACAAGAATCGCCAATTTGCTGCACTGCACGCAAACTAGATTGAACAACTTGCAACATTCGGTGCCCGGGGTCCCTATGCCGTGCGGTGCGCGGAAAAATAGCGCCGCGCGACGAGCACGGCCAGCGCCTGCATCGCCGCGCACAGGAAGAACGTGCTGCCGATGCGGAAATCGTGCGGCGGCAGATGGCTGACGGCGCCCAGGATGGCGGTGCCGACCAGCGGCATGATCACGATGCCGACACTGCTGATCGACTGCAGTGAGCCCATCAGTTCGCCCTGTTCGCCGGCATTGGTCTCCTTCGAGATGATCCCCTGCAGCGCCGGGCCGGTGGCGAAGGAGAGCAGGTTGCACAGGATGAAGACGTACATCATCCAGCCCTGCGTGGCCAGGCCGTACAGCAGATAGGTGATGCCGCCCGAGACCAGGCCGATCAGGGCCAGGCGCTTTTCGCCGAAGCGCTTGATCAAGAGGCCGAGCAGGCCGGCCTGCACCACCGCCGCGCACAGCCCCACGCAGAACAGGGCGATGCCGTTGTCGCGCGGGGTCCAGTCGAAGCGGAAGGTGGTGTACAGCACCCAGGTCGTTTGCAGCATCATGGCCGCGAAGGTCATCAGTGTATAGACGATCACCAGGCCGCGAATGTCCTTGCGGCGCACCAGCTTGAGCAGGGCGGCGAAGGGGTTCACGCGCGCCATGTCGAAGGGTTTGCGGTTCGCCAGCGGCAGCGATTCCGGCACCGCGACAAAGCCGTAGATGAAGTTGGCGGCCGACAGGCTGGCCGCGACGTAGAACGGCAGGTGCAGGTCGACGTTGCCGAGCAGGCCGCCCAGCATGGGGCCGCAGATGAAGCCCAGGCCGAAGGCCGCGCCGATCTTGCCGAAGCTTTTGGCGCGGTTTTCGTGGGTGGACACGTCCGATGCATACGCCGAGGCGACCGACATGCTGGCCGAGGACATGCCGCCGATCACGCGGCCGAGGAACAGGAATGCGAGGTTGGGTGCCCAGGCGGTGGCCAGGAAGTTGATGCACATGCCGGCCATCGAGTACAGCATCACCGGGCGGCGGCCGATGCGGTCGGAGATGGCCCCCAGCATCGGCATGAAGATGAACTGCATCAGGCCGAACACCGTGCTCATGATCCCGAACCACAGCGCCTGCTGCTCGCGGCCGTGGACGAATTCGCCGACCAGGGCCGGCAGCACCGGTACGATCAGGCCGATGCCCAGCATGTCGATGAACACGCAGATGAGGACAAAATTGAGATTGCCGCGCGAAGCGGTGGATGGCAGGGAGGCGGTCATTGGCGGTCGCAATTCGAAGGGACCGCGTATCTTACCGTAGTTGATCGACCTCGATCAGGGCCGCTGCGAGAGTGCATCGGCCTGCGCGTTCTTGTGGCGCGGGACCCAGTGCAGCGAGCTGCCGCCGAGCTGCGCCAGCAGCTCGAGCACCCGTTTGCGGTAGGGCGCCAGCGCCGCCGAGGGTGCTGCGCCGCCCACATCATCGACGACGACGCGGCTGTCGCCGTGAATGGCCAGCCCATGCGCCCCGGCCTGCACCGCCGCTTCCAGCAC
This sequence comes from uncultured Oxalobacteraceae bacterium, assembly GCA_946479705.1. Next base: position 2,440 of record CAMLHI010000246.1, on the reverse strand, counting down.
GGCGATCAGGGCCAGGTATTCGGCTTCGCTGCTGTTGCCGTGGCCGGCGTCCCGGGAGATTTCGATGCGTTCGCCGTTCGGGCCGCACAGCAGCGCGCCAATGCCGCAGCGGCCCGGGTTGGGCCGCGCGGAGCCGTCGAACCAGGCGCGCCACGGACTGTCCGTGGCGGTGTGGCGGGCGTGGTGCGCGTTCTTCTGCGCCGCTTTCCTGGCGATGCGCGCGGCGCTGCGTTCCTGTCCGGTCGCGGCCAGCGCGGCGCGCTCGGCCAGCAGCTGCGCCAGTCCGGCGCCGCCAGCCTTGGCGGTCAGGGTCTGGCGCAGGGCGGCGGCCAGGGTGATGCCGCTGCTGGCCGCCAGCCGGCGGCTGCCAATGCGTTCCGATCGATAGGCTGCGCGCTCGATGTCAAGGTCGTCGATCATGCGCGCAGCATACCATCGCGCTTAGTTGCGGCGCGGATTGTCGGGCTGGCGGTCGTGGTTGTTGCGCACACCGTCGCCGTCGCGATCGCGGTCAACGCGATTGGGTACGCCGTCGTTGTCGCGGTCATGGTCGTAGCGATTGGGCACGCCGTCATGGTCGCGGTCGTGGCGGTCCCAGCGCGAAGGGCGCATGACCCAGTGGCCGTCCTGCTGTACCCAGGCCTGCGGCGCATAGTGGTAGCCGGCCCGTTCGCGTATCCATACGCCGCGCGTCCAGTGGTAGCGGCCATGGCGCCATTCCCAGTGGCCCGGCGCCCACACGTAGCCGTGGCGCGCGGCGGGCACGATTTCATGGCGCGGTGACGGCGGCGCCGTGTCGATCGTGACGCGGTAGCCGGTCTGGGCCTGCGACGACAAGGGCAGCAGGGCTGCTGCGCCAAGGGCAATCGACGCTGCGATGGTCAGAGTACGTTTCATTTTCATTCTCCTGGTGGACTGCTGTGATTCCAATATAGCGGTCGGAACGGCAGCACGGGAGAACTGATTCAAGCGCTTACATCTGAAACAGATTGAGCCGTTTTAAGCTAACGCTTGTAACAAATTTCTAGCCGCGCTGCACGGCGTTGGCGCGCGCAATGGCCATCTGGCGTTCCTCGCGCATCGATTGCAGTTTTTCGTCGGCGGTCATGCGCTTGCCGGTGATGACAACCACCTGCACCGGAGTGCCGGCATCGATCACGGGGGCGTTGTTCGCCGGTGCGCTGGCGAGGTAGGCGGCGGTGCAGGCGATGGCGGCGGTCGAGATGAAAACGGCTTCGAAGTTCTTCAGGATGTTCATGATATTTCCTTTCAATGTGGGGTGTCGATGTGCTCACTTTAGCGATCCGGCATCGCCGCGGCCATCGGATTGCGACAAGCAGCGGAATTGACGGCGCAAGCTGCGCGATCCCGCGACGAAGGGCGTTTTCGCCGCCCCCCAGCTAGAGGTGGACGTGCGCCGGCCCTGGCGCGCTTTCGAGGGAGCGGCACAGATGAGCGGATGGATCGAATGGATGGGCGCGCGGCGGGTGGCGTGGCGGCGCGCGCGCAACCTGCGCAGTGCACGCACGCGCGTGCGGCCAGGGCCGGCGCTGTGGATCGGCGTGGCCGCTGGCGCTGCGGCGCTCGGCGGCGCCGTACTGATCGCCGCCCATGCGCGCCAGCTCGGCGCGGTCGTGCCGGCCGTGCAGGATAGCGCGGCCGTGTTCCAGGCGCTGCTGCCCGGCGCTGTGTTCGAGGTGCCCGCTGTCGCGGGCGTATCGGTGGTCGAACTGCCGGGCGGCGCGCTGGTGATTGCCAGCGGCATGCGCGCGCACGAGCCGGCACGCATCGACCTGTGCGGGCACGCGCCGGTACGGATCGGCTACCGCTTCGCCGAGGCGGCCAAACTCGGCCAGCCGGCGCGCGTGGCGCTGGCGGGGGCACGGGAAATGCCGCGCGTTCGTGTGAGTGAAGCGGCCGGTGGCCTGCTGGCCGTACGCTGGGAAGGAATGGCGGCACGCTGGGTGGGCGATGGCGGGCCATCCGCACTGCGGCACGAGGGCTGGCTGGTGTGGCCGGGCGGTGCACTGTACCTGCAGAGGCGCAAGGGAGGCTCATGCGGCGACGAACTGTCGAGCCGTTTATATATACCTGGCGGGGAGGGCGCGGCGCTGGTCAGCGCGTATGCACCTGGCGCGAGCGCCAGCGCGCGACTACGCCCGGGGCGCTACCAGGTGCCCACCGACGCAGCCGGCAGTGTGGAGGATGAGGCGCTCTTCAATACCCTCAAGGCGCGCGCCATGGTGCGCCTGTCGGCCTCCGGGCTGATCGACACGGTGCCGCGCGACCTGCCCGCATGGCGCGAATCGGCCGAGGGCGCACGCGCCGGCGAGCTGGCCGGCTGGCGCGCAGTGGTGCTCGACCATGAAGGGCGCAAGCTGATCGACCGGCTCTACCGGATGGCCGACGGCGACTACGTGCGCGCCCAGATCCAGGTATT
>CAMLHI010000245.1 GCA_946479705.1 uncultured Oxalobacteraceae bacterium | reverse complement strand
GTTCGAGACCCAGGTGGCGGGCGTGCGCATGCGCGCGCCGATGATGAGCATCCACACGGTGGCCGCCGGCGGCGGCTCCATCCTGCACTTCGACGGCAGCCGCTACCGCGTCGGTCCCGATAGCGCCGGCGCCAATCCGGGCCCGGCCAGCTACCGCCGCGGCGGCCCGCTGGCCGTCACCGACTGCAACGTCATGCTCGGCAAGATCCAGCCGGCCCATTTCCCGGCCGTGTTCGGCCCGCACGCCGACCAGCCGCTCGACCGCGACGTGGTGGTGCGCAAGTTCACCGAGATCGCCGAGCGCATCGCCGGCAGCAGCGGCAAGCCATGCTCGCCCGAACAGGTGGCCGAGGGCTACATCGATATCGCGGTGGGCAATATGGCCAATGCGATCAAATTCATTTCCGTGCAGCGCGGTCACGACGTGACCGACTATACCCTGACCACCTTCGGCGGCGCCGGCGGCCAGCACGCCTGCCTGGTGGCCGATGCGCTGGGCATGACGCGCGTGTTCGCCCATCCGTTCGCCGGCGTGCTGTCGGCCTACGGCATGGGGCTGGCCGACCAGACCGTCATGCGCGAGCAGGCGCTCGAACTGCCGCTGCTGCCTGTAGTGATGAACGCCGTGGCCCGCGCGCTGGACGCCTTGGCCTCGCAATGCCGCGGCGAACTGCTCAAGCAGGGCGTGGCGGCGGCGCGCATCGGCGTGGCCGCGCGCGCGCATTTGCGCTACGACGGTTCCGATTCGGTGATCGTGGTGCCGTTCGGCGAGCTGTCCGCCATGACCGCGCAATTCGAACAGTCGTACAAGAAGCGCTATTCCTTCCTGATGAGCGACAAGAAGCTGATCGTCGAAGCCATTTCGGTCGAGGCCGTTGGCAGCTCGGCCGACAGCGCCGAGGCCAGCGAAACCCTGGCGCCGCGCAAGGGCCCGCTGCTGCCGCACGACACGGTGCAAGTGTATTCGGGGGGCGCCTGGCATGCCAGCGCGCTGTACCTGCGTGCCGACACCCGCCCGGGCGACCTGATCGAAGGGCCGGCCATCATCGCCGAAGCCAATGCCACCAACGTGGTCGAGCCGGGCTGGGCCGCTGAAGTGACCGCGCTCAATCACCTGGTGCTCACCCGCGTGCTGCCGCGCACCCAGAGCAAGGCCATCGGCACCGATGCCGATCCGGTCATGCTGGAAGTGTTCAACAATCTGTTCATGAGCATCGCCGAACAGATGGGCCTACGCCTGCAAAACACCGCCGTCTCGGTCAACATCAAGGAGCGCCTGGACTTTTCCTGCGCACTGTTCGACGCCCAGGGCAACCTGATCGCCAATGCGCCGCACATCCCGGTCCACCTCGGTTCCATGGGCGAGAGCATCAAGACCATCATCAACGCCAACCGCGGGCGCATGCAGGCCGGGGACGTGTACATGCTCAACGACCCTTACCACGGCGGCACCCACCTGCCTGACGTGACCGTCATCACCCCGGCCTTCGACCGCAGCGGCACCGAGGTGCTGTTCTATGTCGGCTCGCGCGGCCACCACGCCGACATCGGCGGCATCACGCCGGGCTCGATGCCGGCCGACAGCACCGTGGTCGAGCAAGAGGGCGTACTGATCAATAACTTCCAGCTGGTGCGCGGCGGCCGTTTCCTGGAAGCCGAAACGGTGGACCTGCTCTCGTCGGGCCGCTACCCCTGCCGCAACATCCCGCAGAACATCGCCGACCTGCAAGCCCAGATCGCGGCCAACCAGAAGGGCGTGGACGAACTGCTCAAGATGGTGGACCACTACGGCCTGGACGTGGTGCGCGCCTACATGGACCATGTGCAGGACAATGCCGAGGAAGCGGTGCGGCGCGTGATCACGGCGCTCAAGGACAGCAGCTACGAATACCGGCTCGACAACGGTGCGGTCATCAAGGTGGCGATCCGCGTCAACCACGCCGAGCGCACCGCCGACATCGACTTCAGCGGTACCTCGGCGCAGCTGGACAACAACTTCAACGCCCCCAGCGCGATCTGCATGGCGGCCGTGCTGTACGTGTTCCGCTCGCTCATCGACGATGAAATCCCGCTCAACGCCGGCTGCCTCAAGCCGCTCAAGGTGATCATTCCGCCCGGCTCGATGCTCAACCCGCGCTATCCGGCGGCGGTGGTGTCGGGCAACGTCGAAACCTCCAGCTGCATCACCAACGCCCTGTACGGCGCGCTGCAGGTGCTGGCCTCGGCGCCGGGCACCATGAACAACTTCACCTTCGGCAACGAGCAGTACCAGTACTACGAAACCATCGCCGGCGGCTCGGGCGCCGGTCCCGGTTTCGACGGCACCGACGTGGTCCAGACCCACATGACCAACTCGCGCCTGACCGATCCCGAAATTCTCGAGTGGCGCTATCCGGTGCGCCTGGACAGCTACACCATCGCCCCCGGTTCGGGCGGCGCCGGACGCTGGCATGGCGGCAATGGCGGGGTGCGCAAGATCCGCTTCCTCGAACCGATGAGCGCCTCGATCCTGTCGAACAACCGCGTGGTGCCGCCGTTCGGCATGGCTGGCGGCGAGCCGGGCCGCTGCGGACGCAATTACGTGCTGCGCGCCGACGGCCGCACCGAGGAACTGGGCTTCGTCGCCAGCACGGACATGGCGCCGGGCGACGTGTTTGTGATCGAAACCCCCGGCGGCGGCGGCTACGGCGCCCGGTCGGACCAATCGGAGAACAAGTAATGTCGAGCCAACACGCCATTCCATCGTATCTCACGCCGCACGGGCTGGGCCCGTGGGGCAACTACCTCGAGCAGATCGACCGCGTGACTCCGCACCTGGGGCCGCTGGCGCGCTGGGTCGAGACCATGAAGCGCCCCAAGCGCATCCTGGTGGTCGACGTGCCGATCGAGCGCGACGACGGCAGCATCGCCCACTTCGAGGGCTACCGCGTGCAGCACAATATGTCGCGCGGCCCCGGCAAGGGCGGGGTGCGCTTCCACCAGGACGTGACGCTGTCGGAAGTGATGGCGCTGTCGGCCTGGATGACGGTCAAGAACGCCGCCGTGAATGTCCCCTACGGCGGCGCCAAGGGCGGCATCCGGGTCGATCCCAAGACGCTCTCGCAGGGCGAGCTGCAGCGCCTGACGCGGCGCTACACCAGCGAAATCAACATCATCATCGGGCCCAACAAGGACATTCCCGCGCCGGACGTCAACACCAACGAGCAGACCATGGCATGGATGATGGATACCTTCTCGATGAACCAGGGCAGCACGGCCTCGGGCGTGGTGACCGGCAAGCCGATTTCCCTGGGCGGCAGCCTGGGGCGCCACGATGCCACCGGCCGCGGCGTGTTCGTGGTCGGCTGCGAAGCGGCGGCGCGGCGCGGCCTGTCGATCGAAGGCGCGCGGGTGGCGGTGCAGGGCTTCGGCAATGTCGGCGGGGTGGCCGCGCGCCTGTTCGCCGACGCCGGCGCGCGCGTGGTGGCGGTGCAGGATCACGCTTCCACGGTGGTATGCGAGCGCGGGCTCGACGTGGCGGCGCTGCGGCAGTACGCCACTGCCCATGGAAGCGTGGTGGGTTTCCCTGGCGCTGACGAGGTCCACGACCGCGCGCGCTTCTGGGAGACCGACTGCGACATCCTGATTCCGGCCGCGCTCGAGCAGCAGATCACGGTGGACAACGCCAACCGCATCCGCGCCAGCATCATCCTGGAAGGCGCCAACGGCCCGACCACGCCCGATGCCGACGACATCCTGCGCGACAAGGGGGTGCTGGTGGTGCCGGACGTGATCGCCAACGCCGGCGGGGTGACGGTCAGCTACTTCGAATGGGTGCAGGACTTCTCCAGCTTTTTCTGGACCGAGGAGGAGATCAACCAGCGCCTGACCCGCATCATGCGCGACGCTTTCGACGCAGTCTGGCAGGTGGCCGACGACAAGGCCGTGTCGCTGCGCACCGCGGCCTTCCTGATCGCCTGCACACGGGTGCTGCACGCGCGCGAAATGCGCGGGCTGTATCCCTGACCGCCACGGGCCGGCGCGCGCAGGCGCGGCCGGCCCGCTCCGCATCCCAACAATTGAAGTGCGACAGACCTTCAGGTATGTCGCACTTCAATTGTTCAACGAAAGCGAGTATGAAAATAGGAATACCTGCCGAGACACGGCCGGGTGAAACGCGCGTGGCCGCCACGCCCGAAACAGTCAAGAAGCTGGCCGCCAGGCACCAGCTCATTGTCCAGGCGGGCGCCGGCCTGAACGCCTGCGTCACCGATGCGGCCTATGCCGCCGCCGGCGCCACCATCGGCACGGCCGCGGACGCCTTCGGCGCCGACGTCGTGCTCAAGGTGCGCGCCCCCGATGCCGGCGAACGCGCCCTGATGAAAGCCGACGCCGTGCTGATCGGCATGCTCGATCCCTTCGATAAGGAGAACCTTGCGGCCATGGCCGCCGCGCGCCTGCAAGCCTTCGCGCTCGAAGCCGTGCCGCGCATCACGCGGGCCCAGTCGATGGACGTGCTGTCCTCGCAGGCCAACATCGCCGGCTACAAGGCCGTCATGATGGCCGCCAATACCTACCAGCGCTTCATGCCGATGCTGATGACCGCGGCCGGCACCGTCAAGGCCG
>CAMLHI010000244.1 GCA_946479705.1 uncultured Oxalobacteraceae bacterium | reverse complement strand
TTGCCGGCCGCGTCGAGCTGGTCGGCAGTCGACACGCCCGGCTTGATGAAATGCACCCTGAACTCGCGCTTGGCGACCATGCCCTTGTACTGCCCGACGCGGGCGCCGATGGTCACGGTGCCGGTCTTGTTGTCGAAGCTCAGCGGAATCCGGCTGAACTCGCCACGCGTGTAGGCGTTGGTGACGCCATCGTCTTCGTACAGGCTGAACTTGCCGTCGGCGCCAGTGTACACATGCAAGGTAATTGGCGCATCAGGTTTCTCGTCAACATATTGCATCACTGGACCCATCGGCAGGATCGCCCCGGCCTTGACCAGCAGCGGCATGCGCGTCAGTGGCGCCTGCACGGTCGGACGGCTGCCGCCCTTGTGCAGCTGGCCGGTGTAGAAGTCGTACCAGTCGGCCCCCTTGGGCAGCAGCACCGTGCGCGAACGCGCGCCGTACACGGCCACCGGGGCGACCAGCAGGTCGTGGCCGAACAGGTACTGGTCCTTGACATCCTTGACCGCGGCGTCCTGCGGAAAGTCCATCACCAGGCCGCGCATGATGGTGCCGGAGTTGTAGTGGGTATCGGAAGCGGTCGAGTAGATGTAAGGCATCATGCGATAGCGCAGCTTGTCGTACCAGACCATCGAATCGCGCATTTCCGAGCCTTCCGGCGAGATCAGGTTGATTTCGCGTTTGACCACTTCGCCGTGCGAGCGGAACAGGGGCGAGAACGCGCCGAACTGGAACCAGCGCAGGTTCAGTTCCTGCCATTCCTTGATGTCTTCCGGCTTGGCCTGGACCGCGCCGGTGCCGCGGTTTTCCTGCGCCGAACCGACGTCGCCGGTCTGGTAGCGGGTTTCCTGGGCGTAGCCGCCGATGTCGTGGGTCCAGTTGGGAATGCCCGACATCGAGAAGCTCACGCCAGCCGAAATCTGCTTGTACAGGTCGGCCCAGCGGGCCACCGTGTCGCCGCTCCACACCGCCACCGCATTGCGCTGGATGCCGGCGAAACCGGAGCGCGACAGGATGAACTGGCGCGTGTCGGGCTGGTCCTTCTGCAGGTTCTGGTACATGCCGCCGCTGTGCACCAGGCTATAGGTGTTGAAGGTCACTTCGCCGGGGCCGTGCACGGTCGGGCCGATCAGCTTCTTGAAGTCTTCCAGGCGCGAGTTCGACAGCACGTCCGGTTCGGTATTGTCCATCCACCAGGCGTCGAAGCCCATGTCCACCACCTTTTTCAGCTGGCGGTAATAGATGTCGCGCGCCTCCTGGGTGTAGGGATCGTAGTGGCTGTTCTTGTAGCCGGGGCCGACCCAGTCCAGGGCGCCATCCTCGACGTTCTTGGTCCACATATAGCCCTTGGACGCCAGTTCCTTGTAGTTGTCGGTGCCGGCGTAGAACTTGCCCCAGATCGACAGCATGATGCGCGCATGGCTCTTGTGCACCTCGTCGACCATGCCCTTGGGATCGGGGAAGCGGGCCTTGTCGAAGTCGTGCGAGCCCCAGCCGTCTTGCGGCCAGTAGAACCAGTCCTGGACGATATTGTCGATCGGCCAGCCGTTCTTGCGGTATTCGCGCAACACGCCCAGCAGCTGCTCCTGGCTGCCGTAGGTCTGGCGCGACTGCCAGAAGCCGTAGGCCCACTTCGGCATCATCGGCGCCTGCCCGGTGAGGTGGCGATAGCCGGCGATCACCTGGTCCATGTTCTGCCCGTCGATCACGTAGTAGTCGATGGCCTTGGCCACTTCCGAGGACAAGGTCAGCGAATGCTGCTCGCGCGCCGGCAGCGGGTCGTTGTGGGTCATGGCGACCATGCCGCCGGTCGGCTTCCACTCCAGGTGCAGCTTGACCGGCTTGTCCTTCTCGAACTTGACCTCGAAGTTGTGGTACCACGGGTTCCAGTTCTGGCGCCATTCGTCCACCACCAGCTTGCCGTCCACGGTCAGGGTGGCGTAATCCGACGAATACAGCTGCATCTTGTGCACGCCGCCCTTGGGCGAGACCATATTGGCGTCCCACACCACGCGCACGTCCTTGAGGTCTTTCAGCGGAGCGAGTTCCTTGGGCCAGAATTCGGCCACATCCTTGAGGAACTGATAGGAAATGTCTTTTTCCTGGCGCGTCAGCACCAGCTTGTCGCCGACATAGTAGCGCGCCGTCAGGCCGGGCTTGCCGCCCTCGCCGCTCAGGGCCAGGTCGCGGCTGAGCCAGGCGTAGGGCGTCGTATTGCCGAAGCGCGAAATGGCGTTGTTATCCCACAGCACGCCGTAGTTCTTGTCCGAGACCAGGAAGGGCACGGCCACGTCCATATTGTGCTGCTGCAGCAGCACGTCCTCGCCATTCAGGTTCATCTGGCCGTTCTGGTGCTGGCCCAGGCCGTAGAAGGCGTCGTCGGTGCCGGCATTGAAGCCTTCCTTGATGGCCACGAAATCCTTGCCGCCCAGCTTGATAGGCTGGATGTCCTGGGTGTACTGCTTCAGGATGGTTTCGCCCTTGCCGTTCCTGAACTGCAGCTGGCCATCCTTGAGCGAGACGGTGGCGGCGATATTGCCGGCCTTGAGCACGACCGCGTCCTTGCCGGCGGCGCTGACGGTGAAGCCGCCCGCGGCGGGCTTGGCTACCGTCATCATCGACGGGTCGAGCTGCTTGCCCGGCTGGTCCACCTTGACGACGTGAATGATGTTCTCGTTCATGACCTCGAGCCGCACTTCGCGGGCCGGGCCCTGGTCGGTCTTGACGATCACGCCGGTGGCGGTCTTTTCGAAGCTTCCCGCCAGCGCGTGGCCGGTCGCGAACATCGCCACGATGGAAGCGGAAATAATGGTCCTTCTATGCATTGCTGATCTCCTCGGTCAATCTTTGTAGGTGTGAATACGTACCCTGAGTACGGTAGGGGTGGCCGGCAGGTTCAAGCCGTAATCGGTCTGGTCGCCATTCCAGTTGCGCTCCATGACCCACCTGCCGTCGGTGCCGAAACGCCCCTCCTCGACCCGTGCAAGCAGGCTCGGCATGCCGGCCTTCGCGCCGCTCGGCTTAAGCTTGATGCGCGCGTGCTGGCCCACCACGATAAATTCATCGTTGCCGATCTGCGCGATGGCCACGCCGCCGCCGGGCAGTTCGGTATTATCCGGTACTTCCTTGCCGGTGTACTCTTTTTCTCCAAACTGCAGTTCGCGGAAGGACACGGTGGCCTGCCAGTTCCTCATCTCCACCGTTTGCGGTGCGCGGTCGTCGCCCTCGGCCACGCCGTGGGTGCGGCCCTCCAGGGCCCACCTGGCCCACTGGCGCTGCATGGGGGCGAAGGCGGCGAAGATCTTGCCGAAGGGCTCGACCATCTTCTTGTCGGTCGCCTTGGCGCCCAGCGGGAAGTTGGAATAATCGAAGTAGTCGATCCCGAACGGCGCAAAACCGATGGCGCCGCGCCCGAACGCCAGGTAGGCATAGCGTGCGTAGGCGGCGCCATTGCCGATCTCGGGCACCATCAGGGCATTGTCGGGGCGCTGAAACTTGGCCATGGTGGCGCTGGCCTTGGCCGATTCGGGGGTGTAGATATCCGGCGCGACGACGTCGATGTCCGGCGCGACCGCCTTGTAGATGTCGATCACGTCGTAAGTGGGGCCGCCGCTGGCGAAATTCTTTTTCCAGGGAGCGATCGGCTCGATCGGGTCGCGCAGTGCGTTGTTGACGTACATCGGCAGGTCGTACACCGCCCGGCCAGCCTTGGCGATGTCTTCGATATAGCTGGCGATGGCCCAGGCATGGAAATATTCGTCGGCGTAGTCGCCATAGACTTCGCGCCAGGAGCCCGTGGCGGCGCCCGCCACCGGCGCCTTCTTGTGCTCGAGCACCGCCTGCGGCACCGGCTGGGCGAAGGCCGCTTGGGCGGCCGCGCCGAAATCGCGCACCCAGTCGTAGGTACCGACTTCGTTCTCCACCTGCACCATGATGACGGTGCGCTGCTCGGCATCGCGCTTGGCCAGATGTCCCATCAGGGCCACGAAGGCTTTCTTGTCGGCCTCGCGGGTTTCCGCGCCAAACGGCGACAGGCAGTAGATCGACTTGCCGTCCTGGTCACGCATGCGCGGGAAGCGCTGGTTATTGAACTTGACCCATTCCGGGGTGTATTGCGGACGGGTGTTTTTCCAGGTGCCGAACCACAGCAGCACCAGCTTGACCTTGTGCTCGCGCGCCTCCTTGAGCAGCGTGTCGACATAGGAAAAATCGAAGCGGCCTTCGACCGGCTCGATCTGCTCCCAGGCCACCGGAATTTCCAGCGTATTGGCATGGGCGTCGGCCACGGCCGCCCACACCTGCTTGAGCGCGCCGGGGTAATTGCTGGAATTGTGGGCTTGCGCGCCGAGCATCAGGAAGGGCATGCCGTCTACCATCAAGGCGTGGTAACCGTTCCTGCTGATCACTTGCGGAATCGGGCTGGCGGCCCAGGCCAGGGAAGCGGCCAGGGCGCCGGCCAGCAGGACGAAGTGTCGGGTCAGTGTGTACATGCGTTTGTTATCGATGGCGTGTATTGACGAATAGCTTTAATGAAAAAGGAAAAGGCCTGAGCCCATGCACCGGCGCCGCGGGGGCGCCAGTACGAGGGACTCAGGCCAGAGCGCAA
>CAMLHI010000243.1 GCA_946479705.1 uncultured Oxalobacteraceae bacterium | reverse complement strand
TTTGCCAGGATTGGACAACGGGCGATCGAGGAAGGTATGCGTCTGCCGGGCACCCGGTATCAGGAACATGGCTGGGAACAGGTGCGCAAGCTGCTTGGGCACTGCTCCCTGCTGGCGTTCGCCCAAATGGCGTCGGCGCCGGAGCGCTTGGGGGACTATGTCGACCTGACGGCCGACGCCCTGCGCGCGGCTGCCCGTTCGCCGCGCGCGCAGGGTGCCGGCAACAGCTATGGCGAGAGCGTCTTCGAACTGGCCATGAGCCTCCTGTACGAGCTGCAGGCCCGTCCGGCCGACTGGGAATCGCTGTGCGCCGCGCTGGCGGGCGAACAGGGCGGCGAGGCGATCGTGCGCAAGAAGGTCAACGACATGTACGCCGTCCTGCGCGACCGGGTCGATGCGGACAACTATCAGGTAGCCTGTGGGCGCGCGTGCAGCCCGAACAAGATCTACGCTTACCGCATGCTGGACACGGCCTATGCCGCCATCGCCGCGCTGTTCGCCGACTGGGAGCAGCACCGCGAGCAGGTCGGCGCCATCCTCGGCCGGCAGATTGCCGCCATGCCGATCGAAGTGCGCCAGATGAAATCCATCGCGGCCTGCAAACCCGAGTGGGTGCTGGCCTGGAGCGCCGCCCAGGAGCGCTTTGCCGGCTCGCCCGGCCCGCTGCATACCCGCTCCAAGCGCTTCGCCAACCTGAAAACCAGTCCGGAGAAGATCGGCGCCATGCTGCTTGAGATCGGCGACTACGAAGAACTCTCGTCCAACCGCGACCGCGACTGGCTGCTCGACGCCGACGAGGCGGCCGGCTGGATGGAAGACCTGTGGCGCATCGTCGCCGAGGCCGACAATCCCGGTCCGGACCAGTTGGTGCCCTCGCCGCCGGCCGAGGAAGACCCGCAACCCGAACCGGCAGAGGACAGCGACCCCGCCGATGCGGCGCGCGCCATGGCCGTTTCACTGCCCCCCCGCTTCATGCAGATGGCGGCCGCGGCGCAGGACCGGGCCAGCTGGAGCGCCCGCATGCTGGCGGGGGAGAGCCTGCCGGTACGGCTGGCGGTGTACCTGAAACTGCTGGGCGGCGGCGACGAATCGTATCCTGACGAATGGCGCGACCCGGCCACCGGCGAGCTGCCCACGATGCAGCAGCTGGCGGCGCTGGACCAGCTGTCGCTGCCGACCCTGCGCAAGCGCCGCGATGCCGCCATCGCCCGCCTGCAGGCAGCCACTATGGAAGGAGAACGACGTGAGCAAGCTTGATGCCCTGGACCGCAAATTGCGCGAGCGCCTGCTGCTGGGCGAGCGCAAGGAGGGCGACCATCTGGTGCTGGCCGATGACACCCTGCGTGCGGCGCTGGACGGCAGCCGCCGCCTGACCCCGACCGAAAGCGCGGCCCTGCAGGCTTCGCCGCTGACGCTTCGGCGCCTGCGACAGTTGTCCTCGGACTACGCCTGGGCGGGCAGCACCGGCATGTTGCGTGCCGCCGCCGACCAGGCACCGCTGCAGGAATTGGTGACCGACGACGGCCATTGGCGCCTGCATTTCGTCGAGCAGGACGGCGCCTGGCGGATCATCCTCGCGCTCGACGCCGGCGCGCCGTTCGCCGCGGCCCTGATGCGCAGGCAGCCGCTGCTGCGCGTGGTCGACGGCGGCGGCGCCATTGCGCTGCAGGGCCGGCTCGACGCCGACGGCGAATGCGAAACCGAATGGCCGTTTCAGACCGCGCCGGCCCAGCACTTCCAACTATTCGGCGCGCGCTTCGCGGTCGAACCGGCGCAGTGATGTTCGGCCTGTTCAAGCGCGCTACTGCATGCGATACCGCTGGCCTCGGGGCGGAACGGATCGCGGCCCGCCTGGCCGATGGCGCCGTGCTACCCGCCGGTACGCTGGGACTGGTGTTCGACCAGGCCGGGCGGCTGCGGCGCATGGCCCCCCAGGCCCGCGTGGCGCTGGCCAAGGGCGAAACGGCCTGCTGCTTTCACGCCGGTCCATACCGCGTCGACGTCGTGCCGTTCGCGGCTGCGCCGGAGATCGGCCTGCGCGTGACCTTTGCGGTCGATGCGGCCGATCCGCGCGTGGTGCAGCAGCGCTTCGATCTGTACCTCGCGTCGGAAACACTGGGCGAACTGACGCTGGCGTCCATGCGGGCAGCGATCGAAGAGGCACTGCGGCGCGAACTGGACCAGGGCAATCTCGACCTGCCGCCGTGCACTTCGCTGGACGAGTGGAACGCCTTTCGCGGTGGCTTCAACCGGCTGGTCTACACGCGCTTCGGCCTCACGGTGGACGATTGCCTGCCGGTCGACCTGGGCGACTCGGTCGACTATGCCGCCATCCTGCGCGAGCGCGCCGTCGCGGCTGCGGCCTTGCCTTTGCAGCCCGCCGAAGCGGTGGCGCAGCGCTTCGACGCGCCCGGCGCCGATGCCCAGGCGCTGCGCCGCCTGTTCCTTGAACTGCCGAGCGTGATGTGCGCGCTGCGGCTCGCGGTTCTGCCACCGGGCCAGGCCTTGTTCCAGCGTCACCGCGCGCTTCTGCTGCGGCTCGACCTGGCCAGCGTCGAAGTGAGCACCATGCCGTCGCTCGACCTGGCCGCGCCGAACCAGGCGCTGGACGAGGTGCGTCAGGCCAGGCGTGCGCGCGCCAGCCTGCGCGCGGCTGCCACGCTGGATGAAGCCTGGGCGCTGCTAGCTCGCCTGCAGCATGCGCTCGACGAGGCCATGCCCGCGCTGCTCGACGACTTCGACCGCATCGGCGCCAATCTGGAAGAAGCGCTGGTGGCGCGCCACTCGCTCGATGGGGAGGCGCCATGAGCGCGGTCGAGGTACGCAGCATCCGTGCCGATGGCAGCATGCTGACGGTGACGGCAACGCGCCGGCAGCGCGCGGGTCGTGCCGATGTCAAGTGCGGCGGCGACGCCATTCTGGCCGCGCGCATGCAGCAGGTGCTGCGGCTGGCACGGCATACCGAAGCGCGGCTGGACTGCCGCGACCAGGTCGTCGTCAGCATGGACCATGCGCCAGGCCCGCATGAACGCGACTGGGAACTGGCCGTGGTGCTGGCCGACCGGCTGGTGCGCGGCGTGTGGCAAAGCGCGGCGCCGGTGGTGGCCAACGGCTGGTCCGAACACTGGGAGCTTGGCCGGATCGATGGTCACGACGTCAGCGGCGCGGCGTCCGGCACACTGCTGGGAGGGGAGCTGGGCTACCTGGGCGCGCTGAACGGTCAGCCCGACGCCGGCGCGAGCGTGGGCACGGCGCGCGCATGGTTCCCGTTGCACAGCGGCGGCATCAACGACAGCCTGTGCTGGGTCGAGGTGAGCGTGTATCCGCTGGAGGGCGAACCGGGCGAGGAGGAGGACAGCATTACCGTGCCGGGACTGGACGCCAGCGGCCAGCACGCGGTGCGCCGGGCCCTGGCCGGGGCACGGCATTTCGACGGGCGCGCGCTGGCCCGCTGGCGCACGGTGGTTCGCTTCGGGCAGCCGCGCTTCCAGGGTGGGTCCTACGAACTGGCGCTGGTGATGGCCGACCGGCTGGCGCGTGGACGCGAGTTTGTGCCGCGCGGGCGCATCATCGCCAGTGGTACGTCCAGCGCCTGGCATGCCGGCCGGGTCGATGCGGTGGACGGCTGCGCGCCAAAGTGCGTCCTGATCGCCGCGCAGGCGCTGACGGGCGACCGGATCTTGCTGCCCGCCGCATGGGAGACCCAGCTGCCTGCCGGCCTGCGCGAGACGCTGCGCGCGCGCGGCGCCAGCCTGGCGCTGGTGGAGCGGATAGGGATGATTTGACCCCCGGAGCACGCTTGCCCTGGGGGAACACAGGCTGGGCTTTGGCCCTGCTAGAATCGGTCTGATCGGGCCGCGGCGCGCGAGGAAGCGGGTCGATTGAACAACCAGGAGTGGACTATGTTCCAGATGTTTGGGTTTGGCGGCGCGAAATGTGCGCGGTGCGAGCATAAGAATGCGGCGGACGCCCAGTACTGCGCGCAGTGCGGCGTGATCGTCGGCGCACCGCGCAGCGAGCCGGTGCTACGCGAGAACCGCTGGGTGCCCGGCCCGGACGAGCTGGCGGTGTTCTTCGGCGTACGCGCTCTGTCCGGCGTCTTCGTCAAAACCCTGCGCGTGCCGGCCACAGCGCGCGCCTACATTCTCCAGGCCGACAAGGCCACCGAAGTGCCGCAGGGCGAATACGAGATCGAGGGCTTCTTCAGCCGGCTGAACAACCTGCTGCGCGACCAGCACGCGGAAATTCTCGTCACCCGCACCTCGGCGCTGCCGGTGCCGTTCGCGCTGGATGATCTGATGAGCGCCGAGCACCTGGCGGTGTCGGCCACCCTCACCATCAGCGTGCGCATCGAACACGTAGGCGCCTTCGCGCGCCACTTCATGACCATGCCCGGCACCGTGACGGTGGACGATCTGCGCGAACTGCTGCTGCCGTCGGTGCGTCAGATCGCCGCCGAATTCATGGCCGCGCAATCGCTGCGCGACATGGCAAAAAACAGCGACCTGCGCGTGCAGTTCGACGAGCGCCTGCAGGGCGCGCTCAAGCTGCGCCTGTCGCAGTTCGGCCTGGCGGTCGAGCAGGTCGACACGATGGCGCTGCGCCACGACCG
>CAMLHI010000242.1 GCA_946479705.1 uncultured Oxalobacteraceae bacterium | reverse complement strand
GCCGTCATGGCATAGCGGTTGCGGCCCTTGTCCTTGGCGCGGTAGAGCGCCTCGTCGGCATGCTTGAGCAGGGTCTCGACGCTGGCCGCGGCATTGCTGGCGCAGGTGGCCACGCCCACGCTGGTGGTGACGATGCGCGCCACGCCGTCGATCACGAAGGGCCGCTCCATCGCCCGGATGATCTTGGCTGCCACCAGCTGGCACTCCGACTCGCTCTGCAAGCCCTCCAGCAGGATCACGAACTCGTCGCCCGCCAGCCGCCCCACCGTGTCGGACTGGCGCACGCAAGCCGACAGGCGGCGCCCGAACTCCATCAGCACCAGGTCGCCGCCGCCGTGGCCGAAGCTGTCGTTGATCGACTTGAACTTGTCCAGGTCCAGGTACATCAGCCCGATCCGCCCGCCGCTGCGCGCGCTGCGCGCGATCGCCCGGCTGATGCGCTCGACCAGGTGGGTGCGGTTGGGCAGGCCGGTCAGCGCATCGAAGCGCGCCAGTGCGCTCAGCTGCTGCTCGACCAGCTTGGTCTCGGTGACATCGTTGATCAGGCAGGTCACGCCGACCGCCGTGCCGCCCTCGGTCTGCGGGATGTAATCGGCCTGGTAATGCCGCTCTTCGCCGCCGAGGGAGCGCCGGAATCCCCAGCGCGAACGTTCGCCCAGGATCGCCTTGTCGAAGAAGTGCTGGTGCGCCGACAGCTCGTCGGCGCTGAGCAGCGAAGCGATGGGCGCCCCCTCGATCTGCTCCAGCGGACGCCCCAGCCAGCTCTCGTGCTGGCGGTTGGCGAAGCGGATGCGGCCGTCGATATCGATCGAATTGACCAGCGCCGGCAGATTGTCGGCCACGCTGCGCAGCAGGCGCTGCTGGGTCATCAGCGCCATCTCCGTGGTCTTGTGATGGGTGATGTCGTGCACCATCGAATAGAAGCCCAGCACCGCGCCGTCCGCCCCGACGTCCGGGATGTAATCGTACTGCAGGATGCGCGAGCCCAGTTCGGCCGGCGGTACCAGCTCGAACGACACGCGCTGCCCGCGCAGCGCCGCCTCCATGTAGGCGCCCACGGCCTGCATCAGCGGCGCGCCGAATACCTCTTCCACCGTGCAGCCCAATACCTGGTCGACCTGGCGTCCCGTGAGGTCGCTATAGACCCCGTTGCAGAAACGGTAGCGGTAATCGCTGTCGATATAGCTGATCAGCGCCGGCAGGTTGTCGGTGATCGTGCGCACGCGCTTTTCGCTGTCGGCCAGCACCTGCTGGGCCGCCTTCAATTCGCTGATATCGTCCACCAGCGCGAAGTAGCCGCGCACCTTTCCCTGCTCGTCGAAATCCGGATTGTAGGTCACCCGGTCCCATTCCTCGCGGCCGGCCCGGATGGTGGGGCGCTCGAAACGCACGCTTTCGCCGCGCAGCGCGGCCTCGACATACTGTTCGCTGTCGGCCCAGATGGCCTCCCCCACCACCGCGCGCACCGCCATGCCGCGCAGCTGCTTGGCTGGTACGCCGAAGATCGACTCGTAGCGCACATTGCCGAACACGAAGCGGCGCTCCTTGTCGACATAGGCCACCAGGGCCGGCACATTGTTGGCCACCAGGCGCAGATGGCGCTCGCTGTCGGCCACCGCCTGTTCGGCGCGCTGGCGCCCGGCCATGAGCTGATCGAAGCTGCGCGACAGCGCGCCCAGCTCGTCGTCGGTATAGCCCGCGGCCGGCTGCCACTCGGGCGCGCGCATGCGCTCGCCCAGCCGCGTCAAGGGCAGCAGCTGATGGTCGATCACCAGCCACACCACCGGCGCGATCACCGCCACCAGCACCAGCGCCAGGATGGCGGCGTTCAGGCGCACCTGGTCGGCAAAAGCCGCTGCCGCCGCGGTCGGATACGCGGCGGCCACGATCCAGCCGGTCGCCTCGAGCCGGCGCGACGACACCAGTTCCTCGCGCCCCTCGGAGCTGCGTGCGCGCGCCGTTAACGCATCGCCCGCCAGCGCGCCGCGCAAGGCCGGGCTGTCGCCCGCGCTCTCGTCGATCTGCTGGAGCAGGCGGTGCTCGTCCGGATGGGCGATGAAAATGCCTTCGCGGCTCATCAAATAGTAGTTGCCGCCCTGCCCCACGCGGCCCTGTACCAGGTTCTTGAGAAAGCCATCGCGCGCAAGGGCGATGGTACCGATCAGAAGATAGGCGATATGGCCGTCGGCGGCACGGATCGGCGCCGTCATGGCCACCAGCGGCACCGGCGTCGCCTCGCCCAGCAAGGGGCGCGAAATGACCGGGGCGCCGGTGCGCATGGTCTCGATGAAGTGCTCGCGGTGCGACAGGTTGACGCGTCCGCGCGCCTCGGGATAGTTCAGGTTCGCGATCTGGTCGCCGCTCGCATCGACCATCGACAGATTGGCAAACAGGCCGTCGAGGGTGTGGTACTGGTCCAGCCGCCCCTGGAAGGCGGCTGGGTTCTGGGTCGCGGCAGCCAGGTCGCTGGCCAGCCGCAGCAAGGCTTGCTGGCGCAGCAGGATCTTGCGGTCCAGGTCACCGGCGATCTGGGCGATCAAGGTCGATTCGCGCTCGCGCATGGCATCGTCGATGCCGCGCTGGGCGATCATCACGGCGGCGCTGGTGAGCACGACGGCCACCAGCACCACGAGCGCACCAGCGGCCAGTGCGAAGCGTGCTTTGAGCGACAGCGATCCAGTAAAAAGGCG
Source organism: uncultured Oxalobacteraceae bacterium (assembly GCA_946479705.1). Next base: position 1,933 of record CAMLHI010000242.1, on the reverse strand, counting down.
ATGGTCCATGGCGAATACACGATTGACGGCGATGGTCGAATCGGCAAGGCATGGGCCGGACGGAAAGCAAGCTGGAACGCGCAGGATATGGGCGCGCCCCATTTGCCCCAAGTGTACAAGAGTTTCCTAAAGAAAAGAATACTTTCCCTTACTTAAGCTGCGCCAAATGAGCGCAGTGTGGCAAAAGCGACGATGGCCTCGCGCACCGTGGCGAGATCGGCATCATCGCCCAGCACCTGCAATTGCGAAGCCGGCAACACGCGCTGCAGCGCCAGTGCCGACGCCAGCGGATGGGCCGGGTCGCCCTTCCAGGCCAGGATCAGCGTCGGAATATGGGCAATGGCTGCCAGCTCGTCCGGCGGCGGCAGGTCGCTGGCGGCCGCGCCAGCGTACAGCGTGGCCAGGTCGAAGGCCTTGGCCGTATCGCGCGGCGCCAGCGGGGATGCGGCCGTGCTGGCCAGGAGGCGCGCCTGCAGCGCCGGCCCGGCCGCGGCAATGCGCGCGTACTGCCGTGCCGGCGCCCGGCGCGCCTCCCACAGCGCCGGCACTCCCATGAGCACCAGCCGCGTCACCGCGCGCGGACGCGCCAGCGCCGCGCACAGGGCCGTGGCCGCTCCCATCGACACGCCGCCGGCGCACCAGGCATTCAGGTCCAGCGCATCGGCCACACCCAGCATGTCCTGCGCCAGGCTGTCCCAGCGCGCCTCGTGCGGCGTGGCGCAGGCGCCGCTGCCGCCGTGGCCGCGCGCATCGTAGCGCAGCAGGCGGCAGCCGGAAACCCCGTCCCATAGACGCGCTTCGGCCGCCACGCTGGAGAGCATCCCGTGTGCCCACAGCAGCGTCGGGCCACTGCCGTCCGCCCGCACGCGCAGCGGCACGCCGCCCACCATCATCTCCATATCGCTCATGCGCGCACTCTATCATTCATTGTGCGTCAGCGAACATCGACGCCCGGCGCGCAGGGGTAGACTCGCCAGACCATGAAACGCGACGAGCCCCCCTCCGCCCGCGCCGCGCCCGACAGCGAGGGCGTCGATGCCGCGCGCGCGGCCGGGCTAAGCTACGTCAACGACGGCATGGCCGGCATCCGCCGCCACGGCGCGCCGCCACAGTTCACTTACCTCACCAGCGCCGGCAAAGCGGTGGACGACGAAGCCACCCTGGCGCGCATCCGCAAGCTGGCCATTCCGCCGGCGTGGACCGACGTCTGGATCTGCCGCCACGCCAACGGCCACCTGCAGGCGACCGGGCGCGACGCGCGCGGGCGCAAGCAATACCGTTATCACGCCAGATGGCGCAGCCTGCGCGATGAGGTCAAGTACGAGCGCATGATCAGCTTCGGCAAGGCGCTGCCGCAGATCCGCCAGCGCGTCGACGCCGACCTGCGCCGGCCCGGCCTGCCGCGCGAAAAGGTCCTGGCCACCATCGTCTACCTGTTAGAGGCGACCATGATGCGCATCGGGAACGAGGAATACGCGCGCACCAACAAGTCCTTCGGCCTGACCACATTGCGCAGCCGCCACGTGCGCATCGACGGCAGCGAAGTGCAGTTCCGCTTTCGCGGCAAGAGCGGCGTCAATCACGCCGTCAGCGTGGACGACAAGCGCCTCGCGCGCATCATCTCGCGCATCCGCGAACTGCCCGGCCAGGAGCTGTTCCACTACATCGACGATGCCGGCGAGACCCGCAATGTCGGCTCGGCCGACGTCAACGACTACCTGCGCGAGATCACCGGCGAAGACTACACGGCCAAGGATTTCCGCACCTGGTCGGGCACCGTGCTGGCCGCGCTGGCGCTGCAGGAGTTCGAGAAATTCGACTCCGAAGCCCAGGCCAGGAAGAACATCGTGCGCGCCATCGAGCACGTGGCCGAAAAGCTCGGCAACACCCCCTCCATCTGCCGCAAATGCTATGTGCACCCGGCCATCCTCGA
>CAMLHI010000241.1 GCA_946479705.1 uncultured Oxalobacteraceae bacterium | reverse complement strand
TCGGCCAGCGCCTGCTCGCGCGCCCCGAAGGGCAAATCCTGGTACAGGAAATTGACCGTCACGCTCTCGGGCGCCGGCGCCAGGCAGCGCGCCACCAAGGGCGCGGCCGACTCGGTCCAGGCCCGGAAGCGTTCCATGCGCGCCTCGAAATACGCGTCCGCCGCCGCTTCCTCGCGCGGCACCTGGTAAAACCCATCGTCCTCGCGCTTGAGCGCAAAGCCGAGCAGGAAGCGCAATTCCAGCGCGCGGTCGTCCGGCCCGAAATTGCTGGCCTCCCAGCCGGCCATGCTGCGTTCGAGCGCCGGGGTCGGCACCAGCTTCTTGCCGCCCATCGACGCGCCCGCCTCGCGCACCATGTCGTTGAGCATGCTGTAAGTGAGGCGCTCGAATTCGCCCAGGTCGTAGGCATGGCTGATCAGCACCACCTTGGCGCGCGGACTTTCCAGCCCTGCCGCCACGAAACTCTCGGATAGCGCGGCAAAGGCCTGCTGGTCGTTGAAGGTCTGCTCGTGCTTGAGCCCGCCGCTGCTGGTGACGAACAGCGGCACCGCGAAGGCATTGATTTCCATGGTGGGCGCGCCCTCGCGCCGCAGCAGCACGGTGGCGCTGGCTTCCTCTATGCGCTCGCGCAAGAGCTGCCATGCCGCAATGTCGGCCTCGTGGGCGCGTTCGATGGCGCCGTACAGCAATTCGTCATTCTTCTTGCGCAAGGCGTTGCGCAGCAGCTTGTCGAAAGCATCTTCCTTCAGGCTCAGGGCGGCGCGGTCGGGCGCCTGGCCGGACTGTTCCTCGTCGGCCGCCTGCTCGGCCAGGTCGAGCGCCAGGTCGGCCAGGGTCTGGGCCAGGCGCTCATCGTCGTCCAGCACCGGCTGGCTCGATTTGCGGGGAACGGGGCGCTTATTTTTAGGCATGGGGCGATGGCGGTTGGTCGGCGAAGCCGCCATGGTAGCAAACTGCAGTCGCTCAGGGCGGCGCCGCGAGGAGTGCCAGGATCTGCTGCGGGTCGGCCGGCTTGGCCACATGATGGTCGAAACCGGCATCGAACGCGCGCTGGCGGTCCTCGGCCTGGCCGTAGCCGGTCAGGGCGAGGAACAGCGCACCGGCGAACGGCGCCTGTGCGCGCAGGCGCCGCGCCAGTTCATAACCGGTCATGTCGGGCAGGCCGATGTCGAGGATGAAGGTGTCGGGGCGCTCGAACCCGGCCCATTCCAGCGCCGCCGCGCCATCGTAATAGGTGCTCGTATGGTGCCCGCCCGCTTCCCTGAGAAACAGCGACAGGCCGATGGCGCCATCGATATTGTCGTCCACGATCATGATGCGGCGCGCCCCGCTGGCCGCCGGCGCCGGTGCGGGCGCGTCCACGGGCGCCGCGTCGGCCTCCAGGCACGGCAGGCTGACCGCGAACGCGCTGCCCAGGCCCGGTCCGGCACTGCTGGCCGACACCGCCCCGCCATGCAGCTGCACCAGGCTCTTGACCAGCGCCAGGCCCAGCCCCAGCCCGCCCTGCGAGCGGTCCTGCTTGCGCTCGCCCTGCGAGAACAGGTCGAAGATGCGCGGCAGCAGGTCCAGCCCGATGCCCTCGCCGTTATCGCGCACCGTCACCACCACCCGTTCGCCGCTGCGCACCGCATCGACCTGGATGCGCCCGTGCGGCGCGGTGTACTTGGCGGCATTGCCCAGCAGATTGGCGAACACCTGGATCAGCCGGGTCAGGTCGCCGCGCAGGGCCAGCGGCCCCTCCGGCAGCGCCACATGGACCTGGTGATGCTTGACTTCGCACTGGCCGTGGGTCTGCTCCAGCGCGCGCTCGATGACTGTCCTCAGGTCGATGCGTTCCACATTGAGCGCCACCAGCCCGCGCGTGACGCGCGAGACATCCAGCAGGTCGCCCAGCAGGCTGTTCATGTGCTCGACCTGACGCGTAATCACATCGCTGGCATAGCGCACCCGGTTCGGATCGGATGCCTGCAGGCGCAGCAGCTGGGCCGCCGTGCTGATCGGCGCCAGCGGATTGCGCAGCTCGTGTCCCAGCATGGCCAGGAACTGGTCCTTGGCGCGGTTCTGCTGCTCGGCCGCCTGGCGCGCCTGCTGTTCGCTGGCCAGCAGCTGCTCGCGCTCGGCCTCGGCGTGGTGGCGGTACTGCTGGGCCTGGACCAGTTGCTCGCCGGCCGCGTGCAGCGCGCTGTGCAGCTCGGCCACCTCGGCCACGCGCGAGCGCATCGGCCCCGGTGGAATGCCGCGGCCCAGGTCGGCGGCGGCACGCACCGCGCGGCCGATCGAGCGCACATGCTGGCGCCCGAACAAGGCCGCCAGCGCCACCGCTGCGAGGATCGCCGCCACCAGCCCCAGCGCCGCCACCAGCGACGCGCGCCGCGCCGAGCGCTCGATCAGCTCGACCGGCGCCGCCACCGCGATCGTCCAGCCCGACAGCGCCGAGTGGGTGAACACATCGTAGCTGTCCACCCCTTCCAGGGTCGGATGGCGCAAGGATCCGCTGGGGGCCTTGGCGGCGGCGGCCACCAGTTCCGCGCGCGCCGGCTGCCCCGCCAGCTGCTGCGCGCGCAAGTTGCGTGCAACAAAGTGCCCGCTGCTATCCACGATGCCGATGCGCCACCCCTCGGGCGCGTTGACGGCCTGGATCAGGTCAATGAAATGGTCGGTCGAAAAGGACTGGGCCAGCACCTGGTCGCTGCCCGCGACCGGCACATTGAGCGTGGTCACCAGCCGCTGCGCCACCGTGCCGGACACCACGTCCGACACCAGCGTGGTTCCGCGCGCGCGCGCACGCCGCACGCGCTCGGCCGCCACGTTCCCGGCGGGCAGCGCGGCGCCATCGGGCAGATAAGTATTGACCAGCTGGCGTCCCGCGCCATCGAACAGCACGGTCCAGCCGGTGGTGCCGCGCCGCGCAGTCTGCGCTTCGCGGTAAAAGCCGTGCAGATCGCCCTTGGCCAAGGACGGCGAGGCCGCCAGCACCTTGAGCGCCGCCTCGGCGCTATAGAGCTCGCGGTCCACCAGCAGGCTGACGCTGTTGGCCGTCTCGGCCAGACCGTGCAGGGCAGTGGCACGTTCGGCATCGCGCAGCATGCCCAGCGCCAGGCCGGAAAACACCACCACCGGCACCAGGACGGCGGCGGCCATCAGGAACAGGTAGGCGCGGATGTGCATGCAGTGCGTCGGTCGGTGAGTTATTGAGGACAAGGAATGGCCGCACGGATCATACCAAGGCACATGTTTTCACGACAATACTTATTTCTATTGTGTGGCCTAGTCCAAATGATTATTTGAAGCGCGCGAGCCCAGCGTGTGGTAGCGAACAGATAACACTTTTACGCGCGGCCACAATGGCTCCATCGATCCCAGGAGTCCACCATGAACCGCCAGACCGCCGCCCGCAGCCTTCTTGTCACCAGCCTGATCCTGGCGCCGTTCTGCCATGCCGGCACCGAGATCGTCAAATGCGTGGGAGCCAATGGACGTGTGACCTTGACCGACCAGCCCTGCCAGGGCGGCGAGCGCAGCGAGATTGTGCTTCCCGGCAGCCCGGCAGGCAATGAGGATTCCGCCCTTGCGCCCTTGCCCGCGCAAGGCGCCGCACCGGCCCAGCAGATGGCCCGCGAGCACCAGTCCGCGCCGGCCCGGCTCGATCCGCCGGGCCGCAGCCTGGCGCGCGACGTGGCCACGCTCAAGGCCGCGCGCCGCACCATGCTGTTGATGGACGATGCCGCCAGCGCGCTGCGCGCCCAGCGCATCGCCCTGCACTGAGAGGCTGAGAGAATTTCGACCGTGCCCGCTCATCACGCCAGAAAAACTCTCAGCCTCTGAGCCAGCGGCCGCGCGCACACAAACTGTTGTGGCCGTGTTAACGCTATCGCCTATAATGGCGGTCGATCCCAACTTGCCCCATCGACCCCATGACCTCGTCTTCGATCTTCGCGCTGATGCTGGCCGCGGCCTGCGGCAGCGCCTGCGCCGACACCGCCGTTCTTCCCCCCACGACCGGCTGGCATACCTCGGCTGAACTGGGCGCCATCAGCGCTTCGGGCAACACCGCCGGCACCTCCATCACGGGCAAGATCGACGCGCGCCAGGAGATCGAACGCTGGAGCAACCAGTACATCGCCAGTGGCTTTTACAAGGAAGACGTGCGGCGCCAGGCCGACGGCAGCAGCACCACGGTGCGCACCGCGCGCCGCTTCGCGCTCTCGTCCAAGTTCGCCTACCGCCTCAGCGACGACAACGACCGCGCCTTCGTGCTGGCCACCCATGTGGAAGACACCTTCGGCGCCTACACCGAATACTCGACCCTGGGCATCGGGCGCAGCGCGCGCTGGGTGCAAACGCTGGACAAGACCTTCGACGTCGAACTCGGTCCTGGCTACTTCAGCGGCGCGCGCCAGAACGGCGACACCGAAAGCGGGCTGACGGTACGCGGCGCGGCCGCGCTCAAGTGGCAGCTCTCGCCGGTGGCGCTGCTGTCGAACAGTGTCAGCATCGAACGCGGCACCTCGAACGTGCATTCGAGCGCGGAAACGGCGCTCAGCACCAAGATCAACGGCACCATGCAAATGAAAGCCGCCTTCGTGGCCCGCAACGACAGCAACGTCCCCGAGTTCAAGAAGAACACCGA
>CAMLHI010000240.1 GCA_946479705.1 uncultured Oxalobacteraceae bacterium | reverse complement strand
AAAGCCCCGGTCGCTTGACCGGGGCTTTCGCAGACTTGGCTTGGACGCGTGTCTCTTCTTCTTCGAATTACTTCAGGTGATCCGAAATCAGCTTGGTCATTTCGAACATCGAAACCTGGGCCTTGCCGCCGAAGACTGCCTTGAGCTTGTCGTCGGCATTGATCATGCGACGGTTCGCTGCGTCTTGCAGGTTCAGCTTCTTGATGTAGTCCCACACTTTCTTGGTCACTTCGGTACGCGGCAGCGGGGTCGAACCGACAACGGCAGCCAGATCCGCGGACGGCGTCATGGCTTTCATGAAAGCGGCGTTCGGCTTGCGCGCTGCGGCTGCAGGCTTCTTTGCAGCCGGGGCCGCAGCCTTGGCTGGAGCGGCTTTCTTGGCTGCTGGTTTAGCGGCTGCGGCTGGCTTGGCTGCTGCTTTCTTTGCTGGCGCTGCTGCTGGGGTTTTTTTGGCTGTTGCCATCTTCGAGCCTCCTTAACAAACACATGGGAAATTGCGCAATTGTTCGCACGGCTTATATTGGTGGGGTTTTACTCTCGATGCAAGTGTTTTTCGATAATTTATCCCCGATTTCATAGGGAAAAGCCTTTAGGTACGCCCGATAACGCCGTTTTGCCACGCCCTAAGGCGCGCGCACGGCGTTTTCGGGCGCCGCTCCCCTTACGGCATCCCGCCCGGCATCATGCCCTTCATCGAGCGCATCATCTTCATCAGGCCGCCGCCCTTGAGCTTTTTCATCATGCTTTGCATCTGGTCGTACTGGGCCAGCATGCGGTTCACTTCCTGGACCTGCACGCCGGCGCCGGCCGCGATGCGGCGCTTGCGGGTGGCCTTGATCAGCTCCGGCTTGGCCCGTTCGGCCGGGGTCATCGAGTCGATGATGCCGACCATGCGCCGCACCTGCTTGTCGGCCTGGTCCATGTTGGCGCCGCCGGCGGCCTGCTGGAACTGGGCCGGCAGCTTGTCGATCAGGTTGGCCATGCCGCCCATCTTCTTCATCTGAGACAGTTGCGACTTGAAGTCGTTCATGTCGAAGCGCCCGCCGGTCTTGATCTTGTTGGCCAGGTCGGCCGCGGCCTTGCTGTCGACGCCCTTGCGCGCTTCTTCCACCAGCGCCAGGATGTCGCCCATGCCGAGGATGCGGTTGGCCATGCGCTGCGCATCGAAGGCTTCCAGGCCGTCCAGCTTTTCCGACACGCCGGCGAACTTGATGGGCTTGCCGGTGATGTGGCGCACCGACAGCGCCGCGCCGCCGCGCGAGTCGCCATCGAGCTTGGTGAGCACGATGCCGGTCAGCGGCAGCGCATCGTTGAAAGCCTTGGCGGTATTGATGGCGTCCTGGCCGAGCATGGCGTCGACCACGAACAGGGTCTCGATCGGCTTGACGGCCGCGTGCACGGCGCTGATCTCCTGCATCATCGCTTCGTCGATGCCGAGGCGGCCGGCGGTGTCGATGATGAGCACATCGTGGTAGTGCTTCTTGGCCCAGTCGAGCGCGTTGCGGGCGATGTCGACCGGCTTGTCGGTGGCGCTGGACGGGAAGAAATCGGCGCCGACCTGCTTGCTGACCGATTCGAGCTGGGCAATCGCGGCCGGACGGTAGACGTCGGCCGATACCGTCAGCACTTTCTTTTTCTTTTCTTCCTTCAGATACTTGGCCAGCTTGCCGACGGTGGTGGTCTTGCCCACACCCTGCAGGCCGGCCATCAGGATAATTGCCGGCGGCTGCTGGGCGAACGACAGCTGCGAGGCTTCCGGACCGAGGTCGGCGCCCATCAGCTGGGCCAGTTCGCGCTGGACCACGCCGACCAGGGCCTGGCCGGGGCTAAGCGAGGCGATGACTTCCTCGCCCAGGGCTTTTTCCTTGACGCGGGCGATGAATTCGCGCACGGCCGGCAAGGCCACGTCGGCTTCGAGCAGGGCCAGGCGCACTTCGCGCAGCATCTCGGCGGTATTCGATTCGGTCAAGCGGGCTTCACCGCGCATGGTCTTGACGACCTTGGCAAGGCGTTGGGTTAAGTTATCGAGCATTTCGAACCTGACTAGAAAAGGGGACGGCGGTAGCCCGTCATTTTACCCCATCGCCCTTGCGCGGCCTGTAGGCGACCGAGACGCTGAGGTAGGGATTTTCTGCTTTCTCGTGAGGAGTGGAAACATTGCCCGATTTGCCTGCATAATGCCCCCACGCGGCACTTCATCGAATCAATGTATTCAAGGGAGATCGGCATGACAGTCAAACTGGTTTGCACGTTGTTCGCAGCAGTCGCCACCCTGGCGGCCGGCACGGTCCAGGCGCAGGAAGTGGTGCGGCTGGGGAACCTGAAGTTCGCCCACTACGGTGCGGTGTCGTATATCAAGGAAATTGCCCCCGGCTGCGGCATCAAGGTCGACGAAAAAGTCTTCGCCAAGGGCCTGGATGTGATGCAGGCCATCATCGCCGGCGAGCTCGATGTCGGCACCACCGCGTCCGAGGCGGCCATTTCCGGACGCGCCAGCGGCGCGCCGATCTACGTGGTGGCCGGCTTCGCCAAGGGCGGCGCGCGGCTGGTGGCGCGTCCCGACCTGGCCATCAAGAGCGTCAAGGACTTGAAGGGCAAGAAGGTCGGGGTGACGCGCGGCGGCATCCAGGAAGTGCTGCTGATGGCCGAGCTGCAGAAGGCTGGCTTGACGGCCGATTCCGCTCCGGGCAAGGATGTGCAGCTGGTGTACCTGCCGTTCGCCGACCTGAACCAGGCCATGCTGGGCAAGAACATCGACGCCATGATGCAGTCCGAGCCGCAATCCTCGCAGGCCATCAACAAGGGCTTCGGGGTGGAAGTGCTCAAGCCCTACGACACCCCGATCGGCGAGCCGGTCCGGACGATGGTCATGACGGAAAAGTTCTACAACGAGAAGCGCAAGCTGGCCGAAAAATTCATGCGTTGCTTCGTGCAGGCCACCAAGACCTTCATCGACAAGCCCGCCGTGGCCGAGAAATATGTGCGCGAGGTGGTGTTCAAGGGGCAGATCACGGCCGACGACTTCCAGGACGCCATCAGCAATTCGCCCTACAGCTACGACGTCACCCCCGAGCACATCCAGATCACCACCGACACCATGGTCAAGACCGGGGTGGGACGCATGGCCAAGCCGCCGGTGGCGCGCGAGTGGGTCAAGACCGACCTGCTCGATGCGGCCAAGAAAAGCCTGGGCGTCAAATAAGCGCGGGGAGCTGGCATGAACGGCAAACAATTGCGTGAAATTGGGGTCGGGCTGGTCGTTCCCATCGTGGTGCTGGCGCTGTGGCAGGCGGTGGCGATGCTCGGCTGGGTCAATCCGCAGGTGCTGCCCTCGCCGCTGGCGGTGCTCAAGAAGTGGATCGAGTACGCGCTGCCGCTGCAGCCGCACACCGGGGGCAGCTGGCTGGCCTGGGCTTTTTCGGGCGAGCTGATCGTCGATTCGCTCACCAGCATGTACCGCGTGGTGGTCGGCTTCGCCATCGGCGCCGGGCTGGCCCTGCCGCTCGGCCTGGCCATGGGCGCCAGCCGCCATGCCTACGCCTGGTTCAATCCGCTGGTGCAGATCCTGCGGCCGATCCCTCCGATCGCCTACATTCCGCTGGCGATCCTGTGGTTTGGCCTGGGCAATCCGCCGGCGGTCTTCCTGATCGCCCTGGGCGCCTTCTTTCCGGTGCTGATGAATACCATCGCCGGGGTGCGCCATGTCGACGGCATCTACCTGCGCGCCGCGCGCAACCTGGGCGCGGGGCAGGGCACCCTGTTCCTGCGCGTGATCCTGCCGGCCGCCGTGCCATATATATTGTCGGGCGTGCGGATCGGTATCGGCACCGCCTTCATCGTGGTGATCGTCTCCGAGATGATCGCCGTGAACAATGGCCTGGGCTTTCGCATCCTCGAAGCGCGCGAGTATTTTTGGTCGGACAAGATCATGGCCGGCATGATCACTATCGGCATGCTGGGGCTGGCGATCGACGTCGGCATGAACCGCCTGAACAACCATTTGCTGCGCTGGCACCGCGGCCTGGAGAATTGACATGAACGCAACGCATATCGAGATCTCCGGCGTCAACAAGATTTTTAATACCGGTGGACGCGAACTGGTGGCCCTGCAGGACATCAAGCTGCAGATCCCGCGCGGCCAGTTCACCTGCCTGCTGGGACCGTCCGGCTGCGGCAAGTCGACCCTGCTCAACGCCGTGGCCGGCTTTGCCCTGCCCAGCAGCGGCAGCATCGTCGCCGACGGCGTGCCGGTGACTGGGCCGGGACCGGAGCGCGGCATGGTGTTCCAGGAATACGCGCTGTTTCCCTGGATGACGGTGGAAGACAATATCGCCTTCGGCCTGGAAATCAAGAAGCAGCCGCGCGCCGTCATCGCCAGCACGGTGGGCGCGCTGCTGGAAATGCTCTCGCTGGCGGACTTCCGCCACCGCTATCCCAAGGACCTCTCGGGCGGCATGCGCCAGCGCGTGGCGATCGCGCGCGTGCTGGCGCTGGACTCGCCCATCATGCTGATGGACGAACCCTTCGGCGCGCTCGACGCGCTCACCCGCCGCAACCTGCAGGACGAGCTGCTGCGCATCTGGGCCAGGCTGAAGAAGACCATCCTGTTCGTCACCCACAGCATCGAGGAAGC
>CAMLHI010000239.1 GCA_946479705.1 uncultured Oxalobacteraceae bacterium | reverse complement strand
CATGAACTCTGCCGTGCAGGCGCCCGCAAAAGCGTCTAAGATGGCCGGTCTGGCTGTTTATTCAAGCTTGCTCTTTCGAGGGGGCGTCCAAGCGTGCGGAAAGGCTTGACCATGCCGCCTTCCGAACGACTCACAAGGACCGTCCCATGAAACTGTACAGCGCCAATTACGCACCCAATCCGCGCCGCGTCACCATGTTCATCGCCGAGAAAGGCATCGACGGCATCGAGGTCGTCCCGGTCGATATCATGAAGGGCGAACACCGCGGCGAGCGGTTCCGCGCCCTCAATCCGCTCGAACGCATCCCCGTGCTGGAACTCGACGATGGTCGCGCCCTGTGCGAGACGCGCGCCATCTGCACCTACCTGGAAGGCATGCGCCCGCAGCCGAACCTGATGGGCGAGGGCGCCGACGAACGCGCCTTCATCGAGATGGCCGACCGCCAGGTCGAGCTGCACCTGTTCCTGTGCATCGCCAACTGGACCCGCCACGGCCACCCGGCCCTGACGGCGCTGGAAGCCAGGCAGCTGCCGGAATTCGCCGCGGCCCAGGAAGAAAAAATGCGCGAGGGCGCGCGCTGGCTCGATGCGCGCCTGGCCAGCCAGCCGTATGCCGCCGGCGCACGCTTCACCATCGCCGACATCACCGCTTTCTGCGCCCTGGAGTTTGCGCGCGGCCTGATGAAATACCGGCCGGCCGACGATGGGCTGGAGCATCTGCAGCAGTGGCGCGACCGCATCGCCGCGCGGCCCTCGTCCAAGGCCAAATAAGGCCGCTTAGGCAACGCGCTTGTACCAGCTGTGCCGAGGGAACAGCGGCTGGTACAGGGCGCCGAGCGGATCGCCGGCGTCCAGTTCGCGGTCCAGTCCCAGCACCCCGAACAGCGCCAGGCTCTCGTGGAACAGGCGCAGGGTGCGGGCGCGCAGCAGCGGCCCGAAATCGGCCAGGGCGCGCGGACAGACGATCAGCTGGAACTCGTTGAACGAGGCGTCCGTGACCAGGTTGTACTGGGCCCAGGTGATGCGCTCGCGCAGCGCGCAGCGCAGCACGGCGCGTTCGCCCTCGATCTCGAAATAATCGGCCAGCTCGCCCACGCCGCCATGGTCGCGGTAGCGCTGCGCGCATTCGGCCAGCCGCGCCAGCGGAATGAAGGCCTGGCGCACCTCGCTCAACAGGTCCTCGTTGGAGACGGTGGCGAAAATCTCGGTGCGCGCCTCGAGCTGCTGCTCGGCCAGCACGATCGCCAGCGACCAGGCTTCCTCGGCGCCGCCGCATTCGGCCAGCCACACCTTGGGCACGGCCGAGGCGCGCAGTGCCGACGCGGCCACGCTGCGCAGCAGTTCCACCTGGGCGGCATCGCCGAACAGCGGCGCCGGCTGCAGGGCCAGCTCGCGCAGCAAGGCCGTCCCGGTGCCCGCTTCATGCAGCACCCGGTCCTGCAGCTGCGACACCGTACCCAGGGCGCGCTGCGCCATCGCCGCATGCAGCTTGGCCGCCAGACCGGCCCGCTCGTAGGCGCGGAAGTCGAAGCCGAAGCGCTGGAACAGGGCTTCGAGCAGCAGGTCGATTTCCAGTTCCTCGGTGGCCAGCGCGCTGCCTTCCCCGGTGGGCGCGTTCAATGCAGCCACACTCGCATCAGCGACAGCAGCTGCGCCACGTCGACCGGCTTGGTGATGTAGTCGGACGCGCCGGCCGCGATGCACTTGTCACGGTCGCCCTTCATCGCCTTGGCGGTCAGGGTAATGATCGGCAGCGACTTGAACTTGGGGATCCGCCGGATCGCCCGCATGGTGTCGTAGCCGTCCATCTCCGGCATCATGATGTCCATCAGGACGATCTCGATGGTCGGGTCCTTCTCCAGCACTTCGATGCCGTCGCGGCCATTCTCGGCGAACGAGACCTGCATCTGCTGGCGCTCCAGCAGCGACGACAGCGCAAAGATGTTGCGCAGGTCGTCGTCGACGATCAGCACCTTGCGTCCGGCCAGGCCGCCGTCGGCCGCGTGGATCTCCTCCAGCATGCGGCGCTGCAGTTCCGGCAGCGAGGCGTGCGAACGGTGCAGGAACAGCGCCGTTTCGTCCAGCAGTCGTTCGGGCGAACGCGCATCCTTGATCACGATGGTCTTGGCGTAGCGTTTGAGCTTGGTGACTTCCTTGCGGCTCAATTCCTTGGCCGTGTAGATCACGATCGGCAGGTCGCGCAGGTTGTTGTCCTTGCCGATGATGTCGAGCAGGTCGAAGCCGCTGATGTCGGGCAGGGTCAGGTCCAGCACCATGCAGTCGAAGTGCGCCGAGCTGCGCAGCGCGTCCAGCGCCGCCTGGCCGGTTTCCACCGCCACGATGTGCAGGTCGGCGTCGCCGATCAGGGCCACGATGGAATCGCGCTGGGCGCGGTCGTCGTCGACCACCAGCAGGCTGCGTTTGCCGCCCAGCAGGAACTTCTGGATGCGCGTGAATTCCTCCTGCAGCGCTTCGCGTCCGACCGGCTTGCCGATGTAGGAGATGGCGCCCTGGCGCAGCGCGCGCTCGCGCTCGCGCAAGCTGGACATCACATGCACCGGAATATGGCGGGTGGACGGGTCGCGCTTGAGACGGTCGAGCACCGTGAAGCCGTCGATATCGGGCAAGTCCAGGTCGAGGATGATGGCCGAAGGCAGGTAGTCGCGCGCCAGCGACAGCGCCGAATCGCCATGGTGGGTGACGATGGCCTTGAAGTTCTTCTCGCGGGCGAATTCCACCACCACCTTGGCGAAGCGCTCGTCGTCCTCGACGATCAGCACGGACGGATCGCCCGGTGCGATCAGGCCGCGGTCGTCCAGCAGCGAGCCGAATTCGACCAGCGCCGGTTCGGTCGTGTCGAGCACCGCGGTGTCCTCGAAATGCGGAGCGGGATACACCACCTGCGGCGGCGCCAGCATGCGCGGCGGGGCAGGCTGGCGGGCCTGGTCGTAGTTGATGAAGCCAGCCCGGTTATACGGCAGGAACAGGGTAAAGGTGGAACCGGTGTTGACGGTCGATTCGACCCGGATTTCGCCGCCCAAGAGGCGCGCCAGTTCGCGCGAGATCGACAGGCCCAGGCCGGTGCCGCCATACTTGCGCGCGGTCGAGCCGTCGGCCTGCTGGAAGGCTTCGAAGATCAGCTGCAGCTTGTCGGAGGCGATCCCCACCCCGGTATCCTTGACCGAGAACGCCAGCACGGCGTCGGCATTGGTCAGGTTCGGGTGGTCGCTGGTCCAGCCGCTGGTGACCAGCGAAATCTGCAGGGCCACCTGGCCGTGGCTGGTGAACTTGAACGCGTTCGACAGCAGGTTTTTCAGCACCTGCTGCAGGCGCGTGGTATCGGTCATGACGGCCGTCGGCAGGCTGTCGGACAGCTCCACCGTGAAGCCCAGGTGCTTGGCCTCGGCCATGTGGCGGAAAGTGCGGTCCACATAATTGCGCAGGTTCGAGAAGCGGTACTCGGACACGTCCAGCGTCACGGTACCGGACTCGATCTTGGACAGGTCGAGAATGTCGTTGATCAGCGTGAGCAGGTCGGAGCCGGAGCCGTGGATGGTCTTGGCGAATTCCACCTGCTTGCCCGACAGGTTGCCCTCGGGGTTGTCGGACAGCTGCTGGGCCAGGATCAGCAGCGAGTTCAGCGGCGTACGCAGCTCGTGCGACATATTGGCCAGGAACTCGGACTTGTACTTCGACGACAGCGCCAGCTGGGTGGCTTTTTCTTCCAGCGCCAGCTTGGCCTGTTCCACCTCGCGGTTCTTGCGTTCCACCTCGATGTTCTGCTCGGACAGCAGGCGCGCCTTTTCGGCCAGTTCCTGGTTGGTTTGCTGCAGTTCCTGCGCCAGCGATTGCGACTGGGTCAGCAGCGACTCGGTACGGCTGTTCGCCTCGATGGTGTTGAGCACCACGCCGATCGATTCCATCAGCTGGTCGAGGAAGGACAGGTGGGTTTCGGTGAAGCGGTCCAGCGAGGCGATCTCGATCACCGCCTTGACCTGCTGCTCGAACAGGATCGGCAGCACCACGATATTGGTCGGCGGCGCCGCGCCCAGGCCGGACGAGACCACGATGTAATCGCGCGGCACGTCGGTCAGCCAGATGCGCACCTTCTCCAGCGCGCACTGGCCCACCAGGCCTTCGCCCGGCAGGAAGGAGGTCGGCAGCTTGCGGCTGGAACGGTAGCCGTAGCTGGCGATCATGCGCAGGCGCGCATCCATCTCCTGCGAATCCATCATGTAGAACACCCCGTGGTGGGCCGACACCAGCGGCGCCAGTTCCGACAGGATCAGCTTCGTCACCGCCTGCAGGTCGCGCTGGCCCTGCAGCAGGCGGGTAAAGCGCGCCAGATTGGTTTTCAGCCAGTCCTGCTGCGCGTTCTTCTGCGTGGTTTCCTTCAGGTTGCGGATCATCTCGTTGATGTTGTCCTTCAGGTAGGACACCTCGCCGCGCGCTTCCACCTGGATGGAACGCGACAAGTCGCCGCGCGTCACGGCGGTCGCCACCTCGGCGATCGCGCGCACCTGGTTGGTCAGGTTCGCGGCCAGCTGGTTGACGTTCTCGGTCAAGTCCTTCCAGGTGCCGGCCACGCCGGACACGTTGGCCTGGCCGCCCAGCTTGCCCTCGGTACCCACCTCGCGCGCCACCCGC
>CAMLHI010000238.1 GCA_946479705.1 uncultured Oxalobacteraceae bacterium | reverse complement strand
CCCTTGATGCGCGAGCGGAAGGCGAAGTAGCCGAACACGAAGGCCAGCACGGCGGGTACCACCAGCACCAGCAGCATGCAGTACAGGAAGCTTTCGGTGCCGGACCAGTACCAGGGATAGGCTTTCCAGTCGAGGAAGACCATGAAGTTGGGCAAGGCGCCGCCACTGTCGAGTGCGGCAGCGCGCATCAAATACATGCCGTGGGCGTAGGCGCCGAGCGCGAAGAACACGCCGTGGCCGAGCGAGAGGATGCCGGTGTAGCCCCACACCAGGTCGAGCGCGAGCGCGGCCAGGGCGAAGCACATGAATTTGCCGACCAGGCCGATGGTGTAGCTTGACACGTGCAGGACGTGGCCTTCCGGGAACACCAGGTTGGCCAGCGGCAGCAGCACCGCGAACAGGCTGACGGCGCCGAGGATGGCCCAGGCGCGGCGCGAGAACAGGGTAGTCAATCGACGCTCCTTCCCTTCAGCGCGAACAGGCCTTGCGGGCGGCGCTGGATGAAGATGATGATGAACACCAGGATGCTGATCTTGGCCAGCACGGCGCCGTACATCGGCTCGAGGAATTTGTTGACTTCGCCGAGGCCGAGCGCGGCGATCACGGTGCCGGCCAGCTGGCCGACGCCGCCCAGCACCACCACCATGAAGGAATCGACGATGTAGCTCTGGCCCAGGTCGGGGCCGACATTGCCCAGCTGCGACAGGGCCACACCGCCCAGGCCGGCGATGCCGGAGCCGAGGCCGAAGGCCATCATGTCGATGCGGCCGGTGGGCACGCCCACGCAGTCGGCCATGCGGCGGTTCTGCATGACGGCGCGCACGAACAGGCCGAGCCGGGTCTTGTTGAGGATGAGCCAGACCACGGCGACGACGAACACCGCGAAGCCGATGATGGCGATGCGGTTATACGGCAGCACGAGCGAACCGAGCACGGTGACGCCGCCCGACATCCAGCTCGGATTGGCCACTTCGACGTTCTGGGCGCCGAACACGGTGCGCACGGTTTGCATGAGGATCAGGCTGATGCCCCAGGTGGCCAGCAGGGTTTCGAGCGGGCGCCCGTACAGCCAGCGGATCACGGTGCGTTCGAGGGCCACGCCGACCAGGCCGGCGACGATGAAGGCGGCGGGAATGGCGGCCAGCAGGTAGGCGTCCACCGCGCCGGGGAAGTACAGGCGGAACAGCGACTGGCATACATAGGTGGTGTAGGCGCCGACCATCAGCAGTTCGCCGTGGGCCATGTTGATGATGCCCATCAGGCCGAAGGTGATGGCCAGGCCGAGCGCGGCCAGCAGCAGCACGCTGCCGAGCGAGACGCCATAGAACACGTTGCCGACCAGCTCGGTGCGGCGGATGCGGCTTTCGATAGCGCGCAGGCTGGCTTCGGCGGCAACGCGGGCCGCTTCGTCTTTTTCCTCGGCGACCATTTGCTGCAGCAGCGGGCGCACGGCGGCATTGCTGCTGGTGCCGAGCGAGATGGCGGCGGCCTTGCGCACGGCCGGATCGGCCTCGTGCAGGCTGGCGCTGGCCACCAGCAGATTGAGGATGTCCTTGACGACGGGGTCGGTTTCGCGTGCCTGCGCGGCGTGCAGCAGCGGCAGCTGGGCGGCCTCGACGCCCTGGGTTTGCAGGCCGCGCGCGGCAGTCAGGCGCACGGCGCTGTCCTTCGATAGCAGGTCGAAGGCGGCCAGCGCGGTTTGCAGCACCGAGCGCAGGCGGTTGTTGATGACGATGGCGTCGGCGCCTTCCGGCAGGCTGGCGGCGGCGCCGGTTGCAGCATCGGTGATGTGCTCGCCATCGACGATCAGGACCTTGCCGTCCGGGGTGGCGTACAGGCTTTCGTTCTGCATCGCCTGCAGGATGGCGGCGGCGGCCGGGGTGGCCAGCGCGCCGATCTTGCCGATCGCTTCGACGCGGGCGTCGGGGTCGTCGCCGGCCAGGGGCGCGAGCAGCGCGGCATCGATGACGGCATGCGGCTTGGCGCCGTGATCGCCGTGGGCGCCAGCCAGGGTGTGCAGGCACAGCAGCACGGCGCAGAGCAGGGACCGGAACTTTGTCATGGGATTCATCCTTGTGTGAAACGGCTTGCGCCGCGGTGGCGGCGCAAGCTTCTGACTTCATGTCATGCGGCTATTACAGCTTTTGCTTGCCTTCGTTGCCCGGAATGAAAGGGCTCCATGGCTGGGCACGGACCGGGCCCTTGGTTTTCCATACGACGCTGAACTGGCCGTCCGGCTTGATCTCGCCGATCATCACCGGCTTGTGCAGGTGGTGGTTGGTCGGGTCCATGGTCAGGGTGAAGCCCGACGGTGCCTTGAAGGTCTGGCCACCCATGGCGGCGATGACCTTGTCCGGATCGGTGCTGCCAGCCTTCTCGACCGCCTGCTTCCACATGTGGATGCCGACGTAGGTCGCTTCCATCGGGTCGTTGGTGACCACGGTCTCGGCATTCGGCAGTTTCTTGGCCTTGGCGTAGGCTTTCCATTTGGCGATGAAGGCGCTGTTGACCGGGTTCTTGACCGATTCGAAGTAGTTCCAGGCGGCCAGGTGGCCCAGCAGCGGCTTGGTGTCCACGCCGCGCAGTTCTTCCTCGCCGACCGAGAAGGCCACCACCGGCACATCGGTCGCTTTCAGGCCGGCATTGCCGAGTTCCTTGTAGAACGGCACATTGGAGTCGCCGTTGATGGTCGAGATCACGGCCGTCTTGCCGCCGGCGGCGAATTTCTTGATGTTGGCCACGATGGTCTGGTAATCGGCATGGCCGAACGGGGTGTAGACCTCGTCGATGTCGGCATCCTTCACGCCTTTGCTTTTCAGGAAGGCGCGCAGGATCTTGTTGGTGGTGCGCGGGTAGACGTAGTCGGTGCCGAGCAGCACGAAGCGCTTGGCGCCGCCGCCTTCCTTGCTCATCAGGTATTCGACGGCGGGGATGGCTTGCTGGTTAGGCGCCGCGCCGGTATAGAAGACGTTCTTTTCCAGTTCTTCGCCTTCGTACTGAACCGGGTAGAACAGCACGTTATTGAGTTCCTTGAAGACCGGCAGCACCGATTTGCGCGAGACCGAGGTCCAGCAGCCGAACACGGCGGCTACCTTGTCCTTGGCGATCAGCTGGCGCGCCTTTTCGGCGAACAGCGGCCAGTTCGAGGCCGGGTCGACCACCACGGCTTCGAGCTTCTTGCCGAGCACGCCGCCATTGGCGTTGATCTCGTCGATGGTCATCAGGGCGACGTCCTTGAGCGAGGTTTCGGAAATGGCCATGGTGCCCGACAGCGAGTGCAGGATGCCGACCTTGATGGTGTCGGCCGCGTGGGCCGACAGGCCGCTCATCAGCAGCGCGGCGCCGGCGGCGATGCGGGTCATGGAAGCGAAGAATGTACGACGGTTTTGCATGTGGTTCCCCTTGGTATATGTGTGACGATCGTGAGTCAGGCGATCAGTATTGGAACTGCATGGCGACGACGAACTTGTCGTTCTTCGCGGCGCCGGTCTTGGTTTGCGAATAGGTCGCGCTCAGCTGGGCGTTGTAGCCTTCGATGATGTAGTTCAGGCCGATGTCGTTCTGCTTGACGTCGATGTTGGTGTCGGGCGAGAACTTCTGGAAGCGCACGAAGGGCTGGAATTTGCCGGTGATGAAGGAAGCGCCGACCAGCCAGGCCTTGCCCTGCTCGGCAGCGATCACGCCGTCGGTGTCGTAGTCGTAGTAAGCCGCTTCGACGGCGACGGCATTGCCTGGCGAGAGTTTTTTCTCCATCAGGAAGTCGATGCTGTAGGAGGTGTAGTCGCCCGATTTCAGCGCTGTCAGCACGCCGTTCTTCTGGTAGCGCGCGGCCAGGCCGACGGCCAGGATGTCCTTGGCGCCGAGGTAGTTGCCGGTGCCGTAGTAGCCCGGTTCGGCATCCCAGAAGTCGGCCTGGATGCGGCCGGCGTACATCAGGCTGTCGCTGGACTTGTTGCCGGCGGCGCCGGCCTGGCTTTGGGTCAGGCCGCCGATGCCGAAGGTGTGGCCTTCGAAGGCGCCGAAGGAGTAGCCCAGCTTGCCGCCGTTGAGGTCGCCCCAGACCACCACGCCGTCGTCGCGGCCGCGGAAGATGCCGCCGTTGTAGCCGTAGCGCGAGGCCACGCCGGCCCAGTAGCCGCCGCCCGTCGAATAATAGGGGCCGGCCATGTTGGCGCGGTCGCTGGGCGAGAGCAGGCGGCCGGCCCAGATGTTCAGCTCGGGCGAGATGGCGAACTGGGCGGCGGCGTCGAGCACGCGGATTTGCTCGCCGTCCCACTCGGTGTTGAACATGCCCTTGATCTCTTTCGACAGGGAAGCGCCGAAGAACAGGCGGGCGCTGTCGAGGTGGAAGTCGCTCGAGCGCGAGGTGCCGTTGGGGGCGCCGTCTTCGGCGCTGGTATAGCTGCCGCGCATGCCGAAGCCGGCGGTGATGGATTTGTCTTCGCCAAAATTAACGGTGGCGCCGGCTTGGGCCTGCATCGCCGGCAAGACGGCAAATGCCGCCAGCAGAACGCCTTTACTGACTGTGAAACTCATCATTACCCCTTGTGTCGTGGATGGAAAATCGTGCGGTTTTGTTACCGCTTGTTATTTCCAGAGTAATCACTCGACAGGGGGCGGGATATACGTCATGTTGCGTACAGACGCCGTCCGCCC
>CAMLHI010000237.1 GCA_946479705.1 uncultured Oxalobacteraceae bacterium | reverse complement strand
GTCATCACCGCGCCGACCAGCAGGCCGCCATTGCTGCCGCCCATGATGCCGAGGTGGGGCGCGCTGGTGATGCGGCGCGCCGTCAAGTCTTGCGCTACGGCGATGAAGTCGTCGAAGGCGCGCTGGCGGTGCTGCTTGAGCGCGGCCTGGTGCCAGCGCGGGCCGAATTCGCCGCCGCCGCGGATATTGGCCAGCACGTACACGCCGCCCTGTTCGAGCCAGGCGGCGCCGGTGGCACCGCTGTAGAACGGGGTCAGGGAAATTTCAAAACCGCCATAACCGTACAGCACGGTCGGATTGCGCCCGTCCAGCCGCGCATCCTGGCGCATCACGACGAAATACGGCACCGCCGTGCCGTCGGCCGAGACCGCGTGGTGCTGCTCGACCCGGTAGGGCGCGGCGTCGAAGAAGGCGGGCATGGCCTTGAGGACTTGGCGGGCATCGCTGCCCACCTCGGCCAGGTAGAGCGTGCTGGGGGTGAGGAAATCGCTGACGGTCAAGAAATACCGGTCGGAATCGAACTGGTCCACCGCGCTTGCGCTAAGGGCGCCGAAGGCCGCTGCGGCCACGTCGCGGCGCTGCCATTGGCCAGCCTCGTGGCGCCATTCGACCAGGCGGTTCTTCACGTTGTCGAGTTCGTTGACCAGCAGCGCCGAGCGCGTCATGGTCACGCCGTCGAGCGAGCGGGTGGCGCCCGGCGCGAACAGCAGCGTAAAGTCGCGCCCGCCTTGCAGGAAGTCCGCCAGGGCCATGGCCAGCAGGGCGCCTTGCGGATAGCGGCGGCCGCCGCACTCCCAGTCCGAGCGCAGTTCGATAATCAATTGCTCGCGCACGGTGTAAGCCTCGGCATCGTCGGGCTTGGCGATCCTGGTGAGCCGTTCTCCGTCGCGCAGAAACAACTCGCTCGTGTAGAAATCGATTTGGCGTTCGACGAAGTCCTGGGCATGGCCGGGCGCGAAGTCGTGATACGCCGACACGCTCAGGTCGCCGTGGCTGCCTTCGTACAGCAGGCTTGCCGATGCCAGCGGGGTGCCGCGCCGCCACAGCTTGACCTGGCGCGGGTAGCCAGAACTGGTCATCGAGTCGGGGCCGAAATCGGTCGCGACGGTCACTGCGTCCGGCCCCGCCCAGCGCGCGCCGCCCTTGGCTTCGGGCAAAACGAAACCATCAGTTACAAAGGCGCGCGCCGCCGTGTCGTATTCGCGCACCACATGGGCGTCGCCGCCGCCGCGCGAGAGCGAAATCAGGCAGCGCCCGCTGGCCGGGGGCAGGAAGCTGGCGCCGCCCCAGACCCAGTTCTCATCCTCGGCGCGGGCCAGTTCGTCCAGGTCCAGCACGGTTTCCCATGCCGGCGCGCTGCGGGCGTAGTCGGCCAGGGTGGTGCGGCGCCAGATGCCGCGCACGTGCCCGGCATCGCGCCAGAAATTGTAGACCTGCCCGGCGTGCGCGCTGACATAGGGAATGCGCGCGTCGGAATTGAGGATGGTGCGCAGGCGCGCCAGCAGGGCCGGGTGGCCGGGCGCGGCTTGCAGCTCGGCCAGGGCGGCGTTGTTGCGTTCGCGCACCCAGTCCAGCGCGGCTTGCCCGTGCACTTCTTCCAGCCAGAGGTAGGGATCGTGATCGTCCGTCATTGTATTCATGCTTGCGGCCATGTCATGGTAGATCATTCATCATAGCAATACCGGCCCCATGGATAGCTATTCGTGTGCGCCGCCTTTAATAGTATGCTGGCAAGCAGGCTGTATAAGGGGCCACAATGGCGTTATAACAATACGGTGGAGGCGAATGGGGACGGGACTTGGCCATACGATCGGCGAGCGCGGCAACGGCCGGCGTTCGCCACGCTTGCCGCTGTGGGGCGCCGGCATCGCGCTGTCGCTGCTGATCGGCGCCGGGGCCGCCACGCTCGCCGCCAAGGTCGTCGCCGATGACGCCCAGCGCCGCTTCGAGGCCATCGGCCGCAGCGCCCAGTTCAGCCTGTCGGCGCGCATCAAGTCCTATGCCGACCTGCTGCACGGCCTGGTGGCGCTGTTCGACAGTGCCGGCGCGCCGGTCAGCCGCGCGCAATTCCACCGCTATGTCGCCGCGCTCGACCTGCCGCGTCAGGCGCCGGCCATCGAAGCGGTCAGTTTCGCGCGCTACCTGACCGAGGCCGAGCGGCCGGCCTTCGAACGGGCCCTGCGCGCCGAAGGCTTCGCCGGCTCCGCGATCAAGCCGCCCGGCCCGCGCGCCGACTACACCGTCCTGAGCTACCTCGAACCGGCCGACACCTACCGCACCCGGATCGGCAACGACATCGGCGCCGTGCCGGCCGGTGCGGCCGCGCTGGCGCATTCGCGCGACCATGGCGGTATCGCCGCCAGCGGCGTGCCCATCCTGGTCGGCACGCCGCCCCATGTGGCGCTGGGCATGCGCATGCCGGTCTACCGTCCCGGCGCCAGCCTGGCCAGCGTGACCGAGCGGCGCGCCGCCTACCTCGGCTCGGTCGGGATCGGTTTTTCGGTGCCGGCGCTGGCGGCGCGCGCCATGGGCGACATCGGCGTGACCGGGGTGCGCTTGGCCTTGTACGCCGATCCCGGCGCCGTGGCCAAGGGCGCGCCACTGTCGATCGGCCCGCGCGACCGCGTGCTATACAACGACGACGGTTCGCTCGAGTCCCTGCGCGCCGGCGGCGACGAGTGGTTCGAGGCCATCCTGCCGGTCGACTATTACGGCAGTTTGTGGAAGTCGCGGCTGCGCATGCGCCGCGCCGACCTGTACACCCCCTTCGACACCTGGCTGCCGGCCGCCGCCTTCGTGCTCGGCGGCGGCGCCAGCCTGCTGATTTGTGCCCTGTTCTTCATCCTGCTGTGGTCGCGCCGCGGCGCCATCGACCAGCGCGTGCTGCTCGACCTGGTCCTCGACAGCATCGACGCGCATGTGTACATGAAGGACCGCGAGCGGCGCTATGTCTACGTCAACGCCCGCACGGCCGAGGCCATGGGCTTGCCGGCCGACGCCATCATCGGACGGCTCGACCGCGAAGTCATGCCGACCCGCGTGGCCGATGCCTACTGGGCCGAGGACCAGGGCGTGTTCGCCACCGGCGCGCGCGAGGCGCGCCAGGTCGCCTTCGAGCAGCGCGACGGCGCGCTGCGCCAGCTGTGGACCGTCAAGGTGCCGGTAATGGCTGGCGGCGAGGTCAGGGCGGTGCTGGGGCTGTCCACCGACGTCACCGAACTGCACAAGCTCAAGTCGGAGGCGGATGCCGCCAACCAGGCCAAGAGCAACTTCCTGTCGAATATGAGCCATGAAATCCGCACGCCGATGAACAGCATCATCGGCATGTCGCACCTGGCCTTGAAGAGCGTCGCCAATCCCAAGCAGCGCGACTACCTCGAAAAGATCTACCACGCCAGCCAGCACCTGCTGGGCATCATCAACGACATCCTGGACTTTTCCAAGATCGAGGCCGGCAAGCTGGAACTGGAAATGCGCGACTTCGCGCTGCCCCAGCTCCTGAAGCACATCGTCGACCAGCTCGGTGAGGCCGCGCGCGACAAGGGCCTGGCGCTGGAAGTGGAAATCGCGCCCGGCCTGGCCACCCAGCTGCGCGGCGATCCGCTGCGGCTCGAACAGGTGCTGCTCAATTTCGTCGGCAACGCCATCAAGTTTTCCGACGCGGGCAGCATCCGCGTGCGTGCCCAGGCGCAGGAGCGCGGCGACAGCTGGGTGCTGGTGCGCTTCGACGTGAGCGACGCCGGCATCGGCATGAGCGACAGCGAAGTGGCCGAGCTGTTCAAGTCCTTCCACCAGGCCGACCCGTCCACCACCCGCAAGTATGGCGGCACGGGCCTGGGCCTGGTGATCAGCAAGCAGCTGGCCGAACTCATGGGCGGCACCGTTGGCGTCGACAGCGCGCCGGGGCAGGGCAGCACCTTCTGGTTCACTGCCCGTCTCGAGCACGCGCTTAACTTCCTGCCCGCCGGGGAGGAAGACGTGTCACAGGAAGTGCTCGCGCAGATCGCCGGCGCCTACATCCTGCTGGTCGAGGACAATGTCTTCAGCCAGCAGGTCGGCAAGGAGCTGCTGGAAGAAGCCGGCGCCACCGTGGTGGTGGCCAACAACGGGCGCGAGGCGATCGACCTGATGCTCAAGCAGCGCTTCGACTGCGTCCTGATGGACGTGCAGATGCCGGTGCTGGACGGCTTCGAGACGACCCGCATGATCCGCTCGGACGCGCGCCTGCGCAACGCCGTGGTGGTGGCCATGACCGCCAACGCCGGCAAGCGCGACCAGGAGCTCTGCATGGAAGCGGGCATGGACGAATTCGTGACCAAGCCGATCGCCCCGCGCCTGCTGTTGGAGACCATCGCCAAATGGATGCGCGCGCGGCCGGTGCGCGAACGGCGCCGGCGCACGCCGCACGGCGGCTTCGGCTCGCAGGAACCGCCGCCGCTGGAGATGGACACCGCGCTCAATCCGGGTATGCTCGACCTGGCCACACTGTCGAGCACCTTCGGCGGCAACCCGGAGAAGATGCGCAAGTACGCCTTCATGTTCCTCGATTCGGCGCACGACGGCCTGGTCGAACTCGAGGATACGATCGCCAAGGGCGACCTGCAGCGCGTGGCCGACCTCGGGCACCGCATCAAATCCTCGGCCAAGGCGGTCGGCGC
>CAMLHI010000236.1 GCA_946479705.1 uncultured Oxalobacteraceae bacterium | reverse complement strand
TCGTTGATGGTGCTTTTCTGAAGGGGAGCGGTGACCATGGCCTCGAACCAGCCGGCCTGGATGCCTTCGACGGCCAGGTCGAGCATGGCCAGCACGGCGCGGCCGTTGGCGGCATCGAGCCGGCCCGGCACCACATGGGCGGCCAGCGGCACGTCGATCACGGCCAGGCGCCGCGGGCCGAAGTGCGGCAGGCCGCCGTTGCGCAAGGCCTGCACCGACAGCGCCGCCAGGCGGATATCGGGGTCGATCAGGCTTGCGGTCAGCGCCAGGAAGGCGGCATCGCCCAGCAGCACGCAGTTGGCCTGCTCGCGCAGCGCCCACGCGGCGCGGATCGCAATTTCTGGTCCGATCCCGGCCGGCTCGCCGGTGGTGATGGCGATGGCCGGTCGCATCTTATTTGTCGTCCCTGAACTCGACGTAGGCGCGGTCGCGCACCTGGCGCGCCCAGTCCTCGGTCGCCTCGACCAGCTTGCGCTCGCGGATGGCGTTGCGCGCGGCGGTGCGCTGGCGCTCCTTGGACTGGTCGTCGCTCTTGCGCTCCAGGACTTCGATCAGGTGATAGCCGTACGGCGTTTCGACCACGCCCGACACTTCGCCCGGCTTGAGCGTGGCCATGGCGGTCTCGAACTCGGGCACCGTATCGCCCGGGAACAGCCAGCCCAGGTCGCCGCCCTTGCTGGCCGACCCGTCGTTGGAGAACAGGCGCGCCAGTTCCTCGAACTTGGCGGCCTTGTTGTCCAGGCGCTCCTTCAGTTCGGTCAGCTTGCGCTTGGCCTGGTCGGCCGTCATGGTCGGCGTGACCTTGAGCAGGATGTGGCGCGCGTGGGTCTGCTGGACCACGTTCTTGTCCTTGTTCTCGGCGGCGGAGCGGCGGTCCACCAGCTTGAGGATGTGGAAACCGGTGGCGCTCTTGATGGCCGGCGTGACCTGGCCCGGCTTGAGCTTCTCCAGCGCCTCGGCGAAGATCGGCGGCAGGTTGTTGGACGCGCGCCAACCGACTTCGCCGCCCTTGAGCGCGTCGGCCGCATCGGAATAGGTGGCGGCGATCTTGGCGAAGTCGCCGCCGGTGCGCAGCTGGCGCAACACTTCGTCGGCACGCGCCTTGCGCGCGGCGATCTGCTCGGGCGAGGCGTTTTCCGGGATGCGCACCATGATCTGCGCAATGTTCAGCTCGACCTGCTCGGCCGCGGCGGCCTTCTCGGTGGCCAGGAAGGTATCGACTTCGGCGTCGGAAATCTGGATCTTGTTGTCGACCTCGTGCTCGCGCAGGCGCTGCATCATGATCTCGTTGCGGATCTCTTCGCGGAAGGAAGCGAAGGTCACGCCGCTTTTCTCGAGCTGGTTGCGCAGCTCCTGCACGCTCATCTTTTGCTGCTCGGCGATGCGGCCGATGGCGCGGTCGAGTGTCTGGTCGTCGATCTTGACGCCCATTTCCTTGGCCAGCTGGGCCTGGGCGCGATCGACGATCATGCTCTCGACGACCTGGCGCTGCAGGTTGGCCGCGTCCGGAATCGGCGCCTTCTGCGCCTTCATGTTCGCTTCCACCGCGCGCACCCGCGCGGCGATCTCGTTGCGCGTGATGACTTCATCGTTGACCACCACCGCGATCGAATCGATCACGTTGGCGTTGTCGGCGGCCGGCGGCAGGAAACCGGTGCTGGGCTTTGCCGGCGCGGCGGCCGGCTTGGCGGCAGCCTGCGCGGCGGCCTGGCCGCAGCTCAGGGCCGACAGCACGGACAGCGCGAGCGCCGCGAATTTGAATTGGTGCACACTGGCTTTACGCATATCTGGGACCACTCATATCTGGTGAAACTGCGAAAAAACTGCTGCTGAAGCTACCCTCGCCCGCTCTTATATCAGACCATGTTTAATCCGGCCTTAGCGGGTCGAGGCCGGGTTGACCCTGGTGTAGCCGGGGATGCTGCGGTAGAACGACTCGAGCGGACTGCCGAAGCCGAGCTTGGACAGGCCGTTCAGTTCGAGCTGGAAGAAGATCGGCGTCGAGGTATTGCGCGCCGTGGTCACGAAGCGCTGCGCGCCCATGCGGAACACCCAGCAGTCGGCCTTGTACTCCAGTCCCAGCAGGCTTTCCAGGATTTTATGGTCGATCATCGAATAGCTGACCCGGCCCACGCCGAACCAGCGCGCCGACAGCGGCCACTGGCTCGATATGTCCATGTTCTTGAAACTGCCGCGCAGATAGCGGTACTCGGCGTTGATCACCTTCAGCGGCGCGGGACTGTACTGCACACCCGCGTTGGAGGTTACCACACTGCTTTTGCTGGCGTTGTATTCGACGGCGCTGTCGAAGGTCCAGGTTTCCGAGATGCTGCCGGCGGCGGCCAGCAGCACGTCCGAGCGGCTGTCGGTCCTGGGCGTGCTGCCGTCGAGCTGTACGCGCTGTTCGCTCAGGTAGAAACGCTGGCCCAGCGCCAGGCGCAGGCGCTCGGCGCCGTTGGCCTCGATGAAGCGCGATACCAGCGCCGTGGTGACCTGGTTGGCGTCCGAAATCCGGTCCGAGCCGATGAAGCGGTTTTCGTTGAACAGCTGGGCGAAATTGAAACTCGACTCGGCCGAATCGAAGTTCGGGAACTTGCTCTGGTCCTTGTACGGCGTGTAGACGTAGAACACGCGCGGCTCCAGGGTCTGGGTCATCGCGCGCCCGGCCAGCCTGGCGGCGCGCTCGAACACCAGCCCGCTGTCGAGCGAGAAGGTGGGCAGCGTGCGGTTGAGCGAACGGGCCGCCTCGCCGGTGACGGCATTGCGGTCGACCTGATAGGCGCTGGCGTGCAGCTGCAGCTTGGGCGTGATGAAGTAGCCGGGGCGCACGAAGGGATAGCTGATCTGCGGCTGCACCACCATGCGGTTGCCGCTGACCAGGTCGGGGTGCGAAAAGCGCGTCAACTGCGCGTCCACCGTCCAGTCGAAACCGGCGACGTCGTAGCGGCCCGCGTGGAACAGCAGTTCCGGCAGGCGGTCGTAGGGGCGCGCCACCGTCAGGGTCGGATCGGTCGCCGCGGCCGGATCCTGCAGGATCTGGTAGTTCTGCACGCGCGCGGCCACCGACCAGTACGGCGTGGCGTAGTCGGTGCGCACTTCGCGCAGCAGCTGGCGCTCGGCGCTGTACGAGACCGAGCGCGAGAAATCGCTCGGATACTCGTTGTCGGAAGCGCCGTGCAGGTTCCAGCCGTAGCTCCAGCCGGGCGCCAGCACCTGCGAGTGCAGCGAATTGAGGTACCAGCGGTTGGTCTTGGTGACCTTATCGTCGAGCAGCAGTTCGGCATGGGTCTCGCCGCTGTACTGGCCGGCATCGGTGGTGCCCAGATAGCGCGCGGTGGCGCCCATCTGCAGACCGTGATCGAGCATCAGGCGCGGGTACAGGGTCAGGTCGCGGTTCGGAGCGATGTTGAAGTAGTACGGCACCATCACTTCGGCGCGGCCCTTGGAACCGAAGCCGATCGTGGGCGGCAGCCAGCCGGAGCGGCGCGCGCCCGACAGCGAGAACGACATGGCGGGGGTGCCGACGATCGGCACGCCCTTGAAATACACCACCGTCTTGCCGGCCACGCCAACGTCGCGGCCCTGGTCCAGGCGCAGGGTGGAAGACTTCAGGTACCAGTCCGGATCGGGCCCGTCGCAGGTGCTGTAGGTGCCGTTGACGACCACCGCTTCCTCTTCCGACAGGAAGTCGATGCGGCTGGCCTTGCCCTGCGCGTTGTTGAGCTCCATGCGGTATTCCGGCCGCAGCACGTAGCCGCGCCCGGTGGTCAGGTTCAGCCGCAGCTGGTCGCCGGCATATTGGTCGGCGAAGCGCGTCATCTTGACGTGGCCATCGGCCGTGACCTCGTCCTCGACCTGCTTGAAGCAGACCGTGTCGGCGGTCAGGCGCATGTCGCCGCGAATCAGCTCGGCGTCGCCGACCAGGTTCAGTTCACGGTCCGGGCGGCCGCTGATTTCCTCGGCGCGCGCGGTGACCGTGGTATCGGTGGACGGCACGCGTTTCGGCACGGCCTTCTTCGGCACCGCCTTGTGCGCGACCTTGGGTGCCTTGTGGGTCTGGGCGTGCACCGGCACCGCGGAGGCGGTGACGAGCGCCGTCAGGGCATAGGCCCAACGCTGAGAGGGGGGCGAGACTGGAAACCAGCTCATGAAAAGATGCGTTTCACCACGAGGACAGGCGATTTTTTGAGTTGAATCTCGTATTATATGGGAATCTTCGTCTTCAACTGGATTCCCCAGGCTGCTTCATGTCTTCAATGTCAACACCCGCTCCCGATTCCACGCCCGATCAGCGCCTGGCCCAGCTCGACGCATGGCTCGCGCCGCTCGGCCTGGTCGAACCGGGCAGCCGCCGTCCCGCTTCGGCCGACGCCAGCTTTCGCCGCTACTTCCGCTACGACGTGGCGCCGGCGCTGCGCGCCAAGCTCGGCGCGACCCTGATCGCCATGGACGCGCCGCCCGAGCGTGAAAACGTGCCGGCCTTCGTGCACGTGCAAGGCCTGCTGCTGGATGCCGGCGTCACGGTGCCGGCCATCGTCGCGCGCGACGTCGACAATGGCTTCCTGCTGCTGTCCGACCTCGGCACCACCACCTACCTGCAGCGCATCGACATCGACAACGCCGCCTTCATGTATTCCGACGCGGTGGACGCCCTGATCAA
>CAMLHI010000235.1 GCA_946479705.1 uncultured Oxalobacteraceae bacterium | reverse complement strand
GCCGTCGTACATCATGTGGTCGAGCAGCATGCCGTGGCCGATGCGGTAGCCGCCGCGCGCCTTGGGCACCAGGTAGGGTGCGTTGCTCATCGATTCCATGCCCCCGGCCACGACGATGTCGGCACTGCCGGCGGCGATGCTGTCGTGCGCGTAGATGGCTGCCTGCATGGCCGAGCCGCACATCTTGGACAGGGTGACCGCGCCGGTGGAGGTGGGCAGGCCGGCCTTGATGGCGGCCTGACGCGCCGGCGCCTGGCCCTGGCCGGCCATCAGGCAGTTGCCGAAGTAGACGTGCTCGACGCTGGCCGGATCGACTGCCGAGCGCTCCAAGGCGGCGCGGATCGCCACCGCGCCGAGATCGCTGGCGGACTGGCCGGAAAAATCGCCCTGGAAGGCGCCCATGGGGGTGCGGGCGGCGCCCACGATCACGACAGGATCATTCATTGTGCAAGTTCTCCAGATAAGGGGGCGGGCTGGCCACGGGGGTGCCCCGGGCCTGGTGGCGGAAACGGATGTGCTGGGGATACGGGAACACATCGTCGACGATGCCGGCCTCGATGCGCTCCTTGCGCGACTGCCAGAATGCGCGCGTGAGCAGGTCGGCATGGTGCTGCAGGAAATAGCGGCGGATCTTGGCGTTGCCCAGCAGGAAAGCGCCAAACTGCTCGGGGAAGACATCGTGCTTGCCTATCGGGTACCACGCTTCGGCGGCCATCTCGTCTTCCTCGTTGCGCGGCGGCGGGATGTCGCGGAAATGGCAGTCGGTGATGTATTCGATTTCGTCGTAGTCGTAAAACACCACGCGGCCATGGCGGGTGACGCCGAAATTCTTGTAGAGCATGTCGCCGGGGAAGATGTTCGCCGCCACCAGCTCCTTGATCGCATTGCCGTATTCGATCACGCCATGCTCGATCAGGGCCGCGTCGCCGGCCTGCTCGGCCTTGGCGAGGAAGATATTCAGCGGCACCATGCGGCGCTCGATGTACAGGTGGCGGATGACGATGCGTCCGCCTTCGTATTCGACCAGCGAGGGTGCGAAACGTTCCAGTTCGGCGATCAGCTCTTCGGAAAAGCGCTCGAGCGGAAAGGCCACGTTGGAGTATTCGAGGGTGTCGGCCATGCGGCCCACGCGGTCGTGGTATTTGACCAGCAGGTATTTTTCCTTGATCTGGGCGCGCGTGGTGTCCTTGGGCGGCGGATAGAAATCCTTGATCACCTTGAACACGTAGGGAAACGAGGGCAGCGCGAACACCAGCATCACCAGGCCGCGGATGCCGGGGGCGATTTGGAAGCGGTCCGAGCTGTGCTTGAGGTGCTGCAGGTAGTCGCGGTAGAACAGGGTCTTGCCCTGCTTTTGCAGCCCGAGGATGGTGTAGATCTCGCTGCGCGGCTTGCGCGGCAGCAGGGTGCGCAGGAACTGCACATAGGCCGAGGGTACTTCCATGTCGACCAGAAAATAGGCGCGCGTGAACGAGAACAGGATGGTGATCTGTTCCTGGTCGAACAGCACGGTGTCGAGCACCAGCTCGCCGTGGCGGTTGTGCAGGATCGGCACGATGAAGGGGTATTCGCGGCTGCCGTTGATGCCCTTGCCGACGATGTAGGCGCCCTTGTTGCGAAAGAATAGGTTTGAGAGCACCTGGATCTGGTGGTCCGCTTCGAGCTCGCCGAAGAGTTGCTTGATGCGTTCTTCGACCAGGCCGATGTCGCGGTCGAGATTGGCGAACTTGCAGTCGAGCTGGAAATTGGTGACGATGCGCTTGAGCGCGAAATGCAGGCCGTCGATGGCCGGGTAGTACACGCGGTAGGTCGGCAGCAGTTCGTCGGTTTCCAGGTACTCGGTGGAGACCACCGGGCGCACGAAGATGTAGTCGTTGTGGAAATAGGTGCGGTGCAGGATCTTGCAGCAGACCGAGTTGAAGAAGGTTTCGGCCAGCTCGGGCTGCTTGTGGCCGGCCAGCATGCCGATGTAGTGCAGCTTGAGCTCGCGCCAGACCTCGTCGCCGAGTTCGCTGCCTTCGTATTCGTCTTCCAGAATCTGCACGCATTCGCGCACGCGGCGGTCGTAAAAACCGATGCGCTCGCGCGCGGCCTGCTGGGCCACGGCCCAGTTGCCGGTCTCGAAATGGCGCTTGGCGGCCTGGCTGGTCTGGCGGAACAGGCGGTAGTGCTTGTCGAAGCCGTCCAGGATGGTGCGCGCGATGTCGAAGGCGATCTGGGAGCGCAGCAGCTTGGGGAAGGCACCGTTTTTCATGGCGGTTCCGGGCGCGGTGCTTAGACCGTTTCGCCGAACAGTTCGCGCCCGATCAGCATGCGGCGGATTTCGCTGGTGCCGGCGCCGATTTCGTAGAGCTTGGCGTCGCGCCAGAGCCGCCCGACCGGGTAGTCGTTAATGTAGCCGTTGCCGCCCAGCGTCTGGATGGCTTCGCCGGCCATCCAGGTGGCTTTTTCGGCGCTGTACAGGATCGCGCCGGCGGCATCCTTGCGCAGGGCCCGCACCGCTTCCGGCGAGTGCGCGCGGTCGCAGGCCTGGCCGACCGCGTACACATAGGCGCGGCAAGCCATCATGGTGGAATACATATCGGCCAGCTTGCCCTGCATGAGCTGGAATTCGCCGATGGCCTGGCCGAACTGCTTGCGCTCGTGCACATAAGGCACGACCGCGTCCATGCAGGCGGCCATGATGCCCAGCGGGCCGCCGGACAGCACGGTGCGTTCGAAGTCGAGCCCGGACATGAGCACCTTGACGCCCTTGCCCACGCCGCCGAGCACGTTTTCGGCCGGCACTTCGCAATCCTGGAACACCAGTTCGCCCGTGTGCGAGCCGCGCATGCCCAGCTTGTCGAGCTTTTGCGCCACCGAAAAACCCTTGAAGTGCTTTTCGATCAGGAAGGCGCTCATGCCGCGCGCGCCGGCGGCCGGGTCGCTCTTGGCGTAGACCACCAGCACGTCGGCGTCGGGGCCGTTGGTGATCCACATCTTGGTGCCGTTGAGCACCCAGCGGTCGCCCTTGAAGTCGGCGCGCAGGGCCATGCCGACCACGTCCGAGCCGGCGTTCGGTTCGGACATGGCCAGCGCGCCCACGTGTTCGCCGCTGACCAGTTTCGGCAGGTACTGGCGCTTTTGCGCCTCGCTGCCGTTGCGCTTGATCTGGTTGACGCACAGGTTGGAGTGGGCGCCGTAGGACAAGCCCACCGAGGCCGAGGCGCGCGAGATTTCTTCCATGGCGACGATGTGGGCCAGGTAGCCCATCTGGGCGCCGCCGTATTCCTCGCCCACGGTGATGCCCAGCACGCCGAGCGCGCCCAGCTTGCGCCACAGGTCCATGGGGAACTGGTCGCTACTGTCGATCTCGGCCGCGCGCGGGGCGATTTCGGCGGCGGCGAACTGCTGCACCGTGTCGCGCAGGGCGGCGATATCATCGCCGTGGTCAAAGGTCAGGCCGGGTAGGTGCAGCATGGCATCCTCGCGTGGGTTCGGGGTTCAGGGAAACCAGATCATAGCGCGTAGTGACGTTAACGTAAACGTAAAGTGAATCGTGTTCAGCTCTCGTTGAGCTCGCCCAGCAGACGGCGGCACTCGCTTTCGTGGGCGGCCACTTCGGCCAGCGCGTTGGCGATGTCGTCGCGCTGCTGTTCCAGGGTCGTGCGCTGCTTGGCCAGCACGCCGAGAAAGGCGTGCAGCTGCACCGAGGTGTCCTTGGGCGACTCGTACATGTCCACGATACTCTTGATTTCGGCCAGAGTCAGGCCCAGGCGCTTGCCGCGCAGGGTGAGTTTCAAACGGGTGCGGTCGCGCGCGCTGTAGACCCGGCTGCGCCCGCCCGCGCCTTCGCGCGCCGGCGTCAGCAGGCCATGGTCTTCATAAAAGCGGATCGCGCGCGGGGTCAGGTCGAATTCGCGGGCCAGCTCGGCGATGGTGTAAGTAGACATGGATTCAAGTCATCAAGTGGCAGGATGGGAAAGGTGGCATTGGCATACAATGGCCAGACTTTCCGTTAACGTCAACGTCAGCAGGACGTCCCGCATTGTAGCGCGCCCGGCCCTCCCATCACGAAAGAGCGACATGAACGAACTCGAACAGCAACTGAGCTATCCGCTCGGCGACACCCTGCCCGCGCCCGGCGCCGTGCACACCCTGGCCCCCGGGGTGCACTGGCTGCGCATGCCGCTGCCGTTCGCGCTCGACCATATCAACTTGTGGCTGCTCGACGACGAGGCCGACGGCCGATGCGGTTTTGCGGCGGTCGACTGCGGCGTGGCCACCGACCCGACCAGGGCGGCCTGGGAAGCCATTTTCAGCGGACACATGGCCGGCCAGCCGCTGCTGCGCGTGTTCGCCACCCATTGCCATCCGGACCATGTGGGCCTGTCGGACTGGCTGTGCAGCCGCTTCGGCGCGCCGTTCTGGATCAGTACCGGCGAGTTCGGCTTCGCGCGCATGATGTCGGCGGCCCTGCCCGGGGTCGACGGCACCTCGGCCATTCCCCATTTCGAGCGGCACGGCCTGCGCGCGCCCGAGATGCTGGCCAAGATGGGCGAACGGCGCAATTATTATCCCGCGCTGGTGCCGGCCGTGCCGCCCGCCTACACCCGCATGCGCGATGGCCAGACCATCCGCATCGGGGCGCTCGACTGGCGCGCCATCGCCGGATTCGGCCATTCGCCCGAACACATCGCCC
>CAMLHI010000234.1 GCA_946479705.1 uncultured Oxalobacteraceae bacterium | reverse complement strand
CCAGCTTACTCCGCCGCGTCCTGCTGGCGTTTGCGCTTGCGCGTCAGGCTGACCTGGGTCGCGACCCGGGCGAACAGGATCGGCGGGCTGACCGGCTTGGTCAGGTAATCGGCCGCGCCCAGTTCCATCCCGGCGATCATGTCGGTGCTCTGCCCCTTGGCGGTCAGGAAGATCACCGGGATGTCCGCCGTGGCCGGGTTGGCCTTGAGCTGGCGGCAGGTGTCGTAGCCGTCCACGCCGGGCATCATCACGTCCAGCAGGATCACGTCGATGTCGGGCGTGGCGTTGGCGATGCGCAGCGCGGTACCGCCGTTGTTGGCGACCTTGGTGTTGTATTTATCCTTGAGCAGGCGTGACAGCAGCATGATGTTGTCGGGGGTATCGTCGACGATCAGGATGGTCGCGCGCTCCTTGTTGGTCGTGAGTGGCATGGGCATGGGCTCAGGTTGACGGGGGCTGGCTGGCCTGGTCGAGCAGCTGGCGCGCTTCCTCGAATTCGTACCTGGACAGGTGCGCGGCCAGCCGCTCCAGGATGGGCGCATCGAACACGCTGGCCAGCTGCGTACGCACGGTATCGAAATAGTCGGTGGTCTCGCCCGAAAATTCGTCGAGCAGCGCTTTCAGGTGGCCCAGCGCCTCGTGCGCGCTTTCGCTGGAGGCGGTCGCCTGGCCGGCGCCGGCGCCGCCGCCGAAGTAGCGTTCCAGCGCGTCCATCACGGTGCCGGACACGCCGGTCAGCTCGTCCAGGCGCGCGCGCACCGCGTCCAGGTCGAGCGCGTCGCCGCGCAGCAGTTCTTCCAGCGCCTGGGCCAGCGCCTGCAGCTCGCGCGCGCCGATATTGCCGGCCACCCCGCGCAAGGTGTGGGCGCGCTTGCCAGCATCCTCAAAGCGCCCGGCCTCGATCTCGGCGCGGATGTCGTCGGCGGCGCCGCGCTGCGAGGTGTGGAAGCGTTCCAGCAGCTGGCGGTATAGCGACGTATTGCCGGCCACATGGCGCAGGCCCAGCGCGGTGTCGATCCCGGCGATATCGGGCGGCGCGCCGCCCGCATTGGCGGCGGTGGGCGCCAGCATGGCGTGGCCCAGCCAGCGCGTCAGCGTGGCATACAGCTTTTCCGGATCGACCGGCTTGGTGATGTAGTCCTGCATGCCTTCGCGCAGGCAGCGTTCGCGGATTTCGGCCAGCGCGTGCGCCGTCATGGCGATCACCGGGACCTTGTCGAAGCGCGCGTCCTTGCGCAGTTCGATGGTGGCCTGGTGGCCGTCCAGCTGCGGCATTTCCAGGTCCATCAGCACCAGGCCATAGCCGTCCGGGCCGGCCAGCTTGAGTTTTTCCAGCGCCTGCCTGCCGGTGCTGGCGATGTCCACGCTGATGCCCTGCACCGTCATCAGCTCCACCGCGATCTGCTGGTTGACCTGGTTGTCCTCGACCAGCAGCACGCGCACCGCGTAATCGCGGCTGGCGCCCTGCACCGGGTGGCGTCCCTGCTCGGCCCGCGGCGCGAACAAGGACACCAGGGTATCGACCAGCAAGGACTGGCCGATCGGCTTGAACAGGAAGCCGGCCACGCCGGCCGCTTCGGCCTCGCGCTGCACTTCCTCGCGGCCGAAGGCGCTCACCAGCACCATCAGCGGGGCGTCCGCGAGCGCGCCGTCGGCGCCGACCCGGCGCGCCAGTTCGATGCCGTTCATCTCCGGCATCTGCCAGTCGGTCAGCACCAGCTTGAAGGGATCGTGCTCGGCGTCGGCGCTGGCGATGGCGGCCAGCGCTTCGGGGCCGCTGCCGGCCGTCTCGACCCGCAGCGGCAGCGCCGCCAGCGCTTCGCTCAGGATGTCGAGCGCGATGCAGCTGTCGTCGACGAGCAGCACGCGCGCATCGTTGAGCGCGGCCGGCATGGCGGTCACCCGCTCGGGCAGGCCGGACAGCGGGAATTGCAGGTCGAAGTGGAAGGTCGAGCCCACTGCGGGCTGGGTCGTTACCTGGATGGTGCCGCCCATCAGCTGCACCAGCTGCTGCGAGATCGACAGTCCCAGTCCGGTGCCGCCGTACTCGCGCGTGGTGGAACCATTGGCCTGGCTGAAGGCGCGGAACAGCTTGGCCTTCTGCGCTTCGCTCATGCCGATGCCGGTGTCGCGCACCGAAAAGCGCAGGCTGGCCATGCCGGGCGTGTCCTCGCCGATGCGGCTGCACGCCAGTTCCAGTTCGCCCCGTTCGGTGAACTTGACGGCGTTATTGACCAGGTTGATCAGCACCTGGCCCAGGCGCAGCGGATCGCCCACCAGGTGGCGCGGGATGGTGTGCGGCACATGGAACAGGTATTCGAGCTGCTTGTCGGCGGCCTTCTGGCTGGTGACGCTGGCCACGTTGGCCAGCACGTCGTCGAGGAAGAAGGGGATCGCCTCCACATCGAGCTTGCCGGCTTCGATCTTGGAAAAGTCGAGGATGTCGTTGATGATCCCCAGCAGCGACAGCGCGGCGCGGTGGATCTTGCCGACGTAATCGTGCTGCTTGGGCGAGAGCTCGGTGCGCAGCGCCAGGTAGGCCATGCCGATGATGGCGCTCATGGGCGTGCGGATCTCGTGGCTCATATTGGCCAGGAATTCGGACTTGGCCACGTTGGCCGCTTCGGCGCGCACATTGGCCGCCAGCAGGGACTGCTCGCGCTCGCGCCGCTCCGAAATATCGCGGATGAAGGAGCAGAATTCGTAGGCCGACTTGTCGTGCATCTGCACCTTGGTGATGGCCAGCTCGATGGGAAATTCGCTGCCGTCGCGGCGCAGCGCGAAGATTTCGATGCGGGTGTCGAGCACCGCGCCGCTGCCGTCCTTCTGATAGCGGCGCATGCCCTGGCGGTGCGCGTCACGGTAGCGCGGTGGGATGATGGTGGTATCGAGCTGCTGGCCGAGCGCTTCGTCGCGGGTCCAGCCGAAGATCTTCTCGGCCTGGGTGTTCCAGCCGACGATGCGCCCGTCCAGGTCCATGCGCACCACCGCGTCGAGCGCGGTGTCGACGATGGTCTGCAGCTTTTCCTGGCTGTCGCGGGCGGCGCGGATCGAGCCGGTCAGCTCCACCGTGCGCGCGGCGATCTTCTGTTCCAGGTCGCCGTTCAGTTCACGCAGCTGCTGCTCGATGGCCTTGCGTTCGCTGATGTCGCGCACGGTGGCCTGCAGCACCTGGCGCCCGCCGTATTCGAAGGCCGACAGCAGCACCTCGGCCGGAAAATCGCTGCCGTCGGCACGCCGGTGCATCCACTCGAAGCGCGCCTGGCCCTGCGCCAGCGCCTGGGCGATCTTCTCGTTGACCGCTTCGACCGAGT
This sequence comes from uncultured Oxalobacteraceae bacterium, assembly GCA_946479705.1. The sequence goes on along the minus strand of CAMLHI010000234.1, from coordinate 1,377 downwards.
CGCGTCCGTCCGGCTGGGTCGGCGGCGACAGCGAGCCCGGATGGCAGCGCACGAAGCTTTGCTTGTCGACGATGCCGAACATCGACAGGGTATTGCGGTTGCAGTCGAAATAGCCCTGCTCGGTGAGCAGCATAAGGGCGTCGTTGGTGCCCTCGAAGATTGCGTTGAGGCGGTCCACCATGCGGCTCTTCTCGTCGAGCAGGCCGCTGGTGACCTGCTCGGCGCGGCGCAGGCGCGTGAGGGTGTCGCGAAAGCTGCGCACCGCCAGCGACAGGCGTCCCACCTGGTCGCGCCGGCCGATGCCGGACAGGGCGATGTCGGTCTCGCCGCGCGCCAGCTTGTCGAGCGCGTCCTGGATGTCGGCGAAGGGCTTGGTGACCTTGCGCCCGACCAGGAAGATGCACATCACGATGGCGAGCGTGAGCAGCAGGTTGGCGCACGCGGTCTGCAGGATCTGGCGGCGCAGGTCCTGGTCGATCTGGGCGCGCGAAAACGCCAGCTCGATGGCGCCCACCGGGTACAGGCGGTTGCCGTCGGTGTAGCTGATCGGGCGCTCCACCCGGATCGCGCCGGCCGGGTCGCGCTCCAGGCTGCCGAGCGAGGCCAGCACGGTGCCGTTGGGCGAGATCACCCGCAGCATCTGCACTTCCGGCGCGGCGCCGAGCGCGTCCACCACCGAGGACACGGCCGCGCTGTTGATGTCGAACAGCGGGCGCGCCAGCGCGTGCGAGAGCACCGAGGCATAGCGTTCGACCCGTTCCTGCATGCGCGCGGAGGCTTCGGCGCGCAGCGACTGCATCACATAGGTGGTGTAGATGCCGGTGGTGAGGGTGACCGCCAGCACGATGCCGGCGCCGAGCCGGAACACGATGTTTTGCGACCAGGCGTCGGCCAGCGGCCGTACCAGCCGGTTGTTCTGCCACCACGAGGGGCGTGCGGTGTCGGGATTAATGGCGGCCTCCTTCAGCCTCGCGCAGCAGTTTCTTGTAGGCGGCGCCGTTGCGCACTTCCTCGATCCCCTTCCAGATACGCTCGGCCAGCTTGGGCTGGGTGGCCACCAGCGCGTGCGAGAGCACCAGGAAGTATGGCTTTTCGACCAGCGGGATGGGCACCGCTTCGAGCTGGCCTGCGAGGGGGCCGTTGAGCAGCGCCGTGGCGTCGCTGCCGCCCATGGCGGCGCCGGCGAGCCGGCCGGCCAGCAGTTTTTCGGCCAGTTCGCTGGCGCGCTGGCTGCCCTCGTCGACGGCGACATTCATGCCGCGCAAGAAATCGCCCACGGAATAGCCCAACTGGACGCCAATGGCGCCCTCGACGTTCTTCAGGGTCTTGCCGTCCCAGTCGATGCGCTCGCCCTTGCGCCGGATCAGGACATATTTA
>CAMLHI010000233.1 GCA_946479705.1 uncultured Oxalobacteraceae bacterium | reverse complement strand
AATACCCTGGCGGTCCTTGTCCGACATATCCGCAGGCAGCTCCACCTGAATCTTGAAAATCTGCTGGTAGCGGTTTTCGGGATCGACAATATTATTCTGCGACAGCCGGATATTCTCTGTCGGGATATTGCGGGTCGTGCAGTACAACTTCACGAAGTAAGCCGCGCACAGGGCCGACGAGGCCAGGAAATAGTCGAACGGCCCGGGCGCCGAGCCATCGCCCTTGTAGCGGATCGGCTGGTCGGCCACGACGGTGAAATCGTCGAATTTGGCTTCGAGCCTTAGCTTGTCGAGAAAGTTGACCTTGATTTCCATGGGAGATGTCCAAGCGGGTGCGCAAATTGATTAGCCGGCTATTATCCGCTTCTTTAGGCCCACGGCATAGGCTGTTCGACATACTCGCCCGCCCCGCCAACCTTCCTTGCTGCCGCTGGAACTAATGGACGGTGACGGCGAATCGGCCGGAATCATCGCGGTGGCCAGCGCCAGGTGACCGCCGGCCGAGCCGCCCGTCAGCACGACCTTGGACAAGTCCAGGTTGAACTGCTTGGCGTTGCGGCCGAGCCACTGCAGGGCGCACAGGGTGTCCTCGACGGCGGCCGGCGCCAGCGCGGTCTTGGCCATCCGGTATTCGACATTGACCACCGCGAAACCCATCTGCATGTACGGCAGCAAACGTAGCGTGTCGACGTCGCGCGAACCGGCCACCCAGCCGCCGCCGTGGAAGTTCATCACCACTGGCGTTGGCGCCTTGTCGGCCCAGGGAAGACATTCAACGAATCAAGGGGCGCCAAAGTGCCACCAAACGACCTCATGTAACACCACGGGGGCCAGGTTTCCCTTTGTTACATCAGCTCGCCTGTTCTGGCGGACTCATGTAACAAAGGGAGACCTGACCCCGGCGTTTGTTACATCAGTCCGCTTGGGGGCGTCGGCCTAGCTGCGCACCGGCAGCCACGCCGGCTTGGTGTCCACATGCAGCTCCCGTTCGACCTGCCCCTCATAGGCCGGCTCCAGCGTTCCGAGCGCGACGGCGATGCGCTCCGGCGTGGCGGTGCTGCGCCAGAACAGGCTCGATCCGCACACCCTGCAGAAGCCGCGCCGCCCATGCCCGGACGAGGCGTATTCGGCCAGTAGCTCTTCGCCGCGTTCGATCAGCAGCGTGGCGCGCGCGACGTTGGCGTAGGAGCCCGCCGCCGCGCCATGCTGCTTCTGGCACATGGTGCAGTAGCAGTGGCTTGCGTGGGCCACCGGCCCCGCCGCCCGAAACACAATGCCGCCGCACAGGCAACTGCCACGCAGTTCTCTTACATCGTTCATCGCCACTTCCCTCGCTGTTCCTTACTGCGCCTCGCGGCGCGTGATTCATCCTGCCGCGCCGTCCTTGGCGCGCATGGTCAGCGTGAGCGTATCGCGTTTCCTGGCCGTGTGCTCGCCCCACGCGCAGGCGCGGCAGTCCAAAGAGACGGCGCAGGGCAGTTTGAAGGTGTTTGTGGAAGCGCAGTAACGCCGCAAGCCGGTGCCCGGCGGTATAATGGCCGGCTCTTCGCCAGGATTGCCGCCATGTCATTGCTCGACCACGAACTCGAACTGCTCGCCCCCGCCAAAACCGCCGAGATCGGCCGCGAAGCCATCCTGCACGGGGCCGACGCGGTGTATATCGGCGGCCCCGCCTTCGGCGCGCGCCACAATGCCAGCAATCCGCTGGAAGACATCGCCGCCCTGACCGACTTCGCCCACCGCTACCGCGCGCGCATCTTCGTGACCATGAACACCATCATGCACGACGCCGAACTGGACCTGGCGCGCAAGCAAATCTGGCAACTGTACGAGGCCGGCGTGGACGCGCTGATTATCCAGGACATGGGCCTGCTCGAACTGGACCTGCCGCCGATCCAGCTGCACGCCAGCACCCAGTGCGACATCCGCGGCGTCGACAAGGCCCGCTTCCTCGGCCAGGTCGGCTTTTCCCAGCTGGTGCTGGCGCGCGAGCTGACGGTCGAGCAGATCCGTGCCATCCGCGCCGAGGTCGACACCCCACTCGAATACTTCGTCCACGGCGCCCTGTGCGTGGCCTTTTCCGGCCAGTGCTTCATTTCGCAAGCCGACACCGGCCGCAGCGCCAACCGCGGCGACTGCTCGCAGGCTTGCCGCCTGCCCTATACCCTGTCGGACGGCCAGGGCCGCGTGGTGGCCTACGAGAAGCATCTGCTGTCGATGAAGGACAACGACCAGAGCCGCAATCTGGAAGCGCTGGTCGATGCCGGCATCCGCTCCTTCAAGATCGAAGGCCGCTACAAGGACATGGGCTACGTGAAGAACATCACGGCCAATTACCGCCTGCTGCTGGACGAACTGCTCGAGCGCCGCCCCGAGTTCCAGCGCGCCTCGAGCGGGCGCACCGAAGTGCTGTTCACCCCGGACGTGGACAAGAATTTCCACCGCGGCCACACCGATTACTTCGCCCAGGGCCGCCAGGACGATATCGGCGCCTTCGATTCGCCCAAGTACGTGGGGGTGGAGCTGGGCACCGTCACGCGCATCGGCGCCGACCATTTCGACCTGCTGGCCAAGGCCGGCATGGCCAATGGCGATGGCCTGAACTATATGTACAAGCGCGACACCGTGGGCGTGCAGGCCAATACCGTCAAGCTGCTCAGCCACGATGACGATGGCCAGCTGTGGCGCGTCTATCCCAATGAGCTGATCAACACCCTGCCCGGCCTCAAGCCCGGCACCCAGCTGCACCGCAACCGCGACCATCAATGGGAAGCGACGCTGAACAAGAAGTCGTCCGAGCGCAAGGTCAGCCTCGACCTGACCTTGAGCGAGCAGGACGGCGGCCTGCGCCTGTCCCTGCGCGACGAGGATGGCATCGTCAGCGTGACCGACGCGGCCATCGCCCTGCAGCCGGCCCAGCACGCCGAACAGGCCGCCACCGCCCTGCGCACCAGCCTGGGCAAGCTGGGCAGCACCATGTTCCAGGCCGGCAGCGTGCAGCTGGACCTGTCGCAGCCGTGGTTCGTGCCGACCGGCGCCATCAATGCGCTGCGGCGCGATGCCATCGCCGCGCACGAGCAGGCGCGCCTGCGCGCGTGGGAGCGGCCGACGCGCAAGCCGGCTGCCGAGCCGCGCGCGGTCTACCCGGATACCCAGCTCACTTATCTCGCCAACGTCTACAACGAGAAAGCGCGGGCGTTCTACCACAAGCATGGCGTGCAGATGATCGACGCGGCCTACGAGGCGCACGAGGAAGCGGGCGAAGTGTCGCTGATGATCACCAAGCACTGCCTGCGCTTCTCCTTCAACCTGTGCCCCAAGCAGGCCAAGGGGGTGCAAGGGGTACAGGGCCAGGTGAAGGCCGAGCCCATGACCCTGGTCAGCGGCGACGAGCGCTACACCCTGCGTTTCGACTGCAAGCCCTGCGAGATGCACGTGGTGGGCGCCATGAAGCCGGGCATCCTGAAGTCGCCGCCGCCATCGGCCGTCCCCTACAACCCCCTGGTGTTCCACCGCCAGCGACCGCAGTGATACCGGGACCGGTATCGGTCCCGCCGTTTTTCTTATTGGATCGCATGGGTGAACTCAAGTACGCTTGGCGCCCCTGCCCGATCAACTTTTCAGTTCACTTAAAGCCAAATGATCATCAAACGCTTCCTGTTGCTTCCCTGCGCGCTGTTGCTCGCCGCGCCGCTGTTCGCCGCCCCCGCCACCGATTACCACGCCTGGGCCCCGACCCCGCCGATGGGCTGGAACAGCTGGGATAATTTCGGTACCACCATCACCGAGGCGCAAACCAAGCAACAGGCTGACTACATGGCCGAAAAGCTCAAGCCGCACGGCTGGCAATACCTGGTCGTGGATATCCAGTGGTACCAGCCCAGCTCCCAGGGCCATGGCTACGAAAAAGGCGCCAAGCTGGCCATGGACGGCTACAGCCGCCTGGTGCCGGCCCCTGAAAAATTCCCCTCGGCCGCCGACGGCAAGGGCTTCAAGCCGCTGGCCGACTATGTCCATGGCAAGGGACTCAAGTTCGGCATCCACATGATGCGCGGCATCTCGCGCCAGGCGGTGGACCAAAACACCCCGCTGCTGGGCACCACGGTGCGCGCGGGCGACATCGCCAACCGCAGCGACGTGTGCGAATGGAATCCGGACATGTACGGCGTGGACATGAGCAAGCCCGGCGCGCAAGCCTATTACGACGCGCTGATCCAGCTGGTGGCCGACTGGAATGTGGACTTCATCAAGGTCGATGACCTCAGCCGTCCTTACCACCAGGCCGAGATCGAGGCTATCCGCAAGGCCATCGACAAGACCGGCCGTCCGATCGTGTTCAGCACCTCGCCCGGCGAAACCCCGCTCGCCAGCGGCGCGCATGTGAACCAGCACGCCAATATGTGGCGCGTGAGCGACGACTTCTGGGACGACTGGCGATCGCTGCGCGACCAGTTCAAGCGCCTGCACGACTGGACCCCGCACCGCGTCAGCGGCGCCTGGCCCGATGCCGACATGCTGCCCTTCGGCACCATCGAATTCAAGCGCCAGACCCGCTTCACGCAGGACGAGCAATATACCGTCATGACCTTGTGGAGCATCGCCCGCTCGCCGCTGATGCACGGCGGCGACCTGACCAAGACCGATCCGTTCACCCTGTCGCTGCTGACCAATGACGCCGTGCTGGCCGTCAACCAG
>CAMLHI010000232.1 GCA_946479705.1 uncultured Oxalobacteraceae bacterium | reverse complement strand
CGTGCTGGAAGGCGATCAGGCGCTGCGCACCCAGGGTGGTGCCGGTATTGCCGCCAACCGGCGCGGCCGGTGTCGGATCGTTGAAGCCTTCACCTGGCCCGTTGGTGTTGACGATGACGATAGTGGCGGCCGCCATCGCGCTCAGTTGCATGCAGCACAGCAGGAGCAGGCTGGCCGCGCGCACCAGCCAGGAGCTGGCGCCGGAGCGCTTACTGGTGCTCATGGCCTTGCTCCTTGTTCGAAGGCGTGGCCGCGTTCACGGCATGGTCGGCGGCGTCGGCGCCGTGCACGCACTGCTCGGCCAGCGTACCGTCCGGCGCGCGCGTGACAACCGAATACACCATGCCGCGTTCCCCCAGCTTGAGGCTGCGGGTGCCGTCGGCGCGCACGCTGGCGCTCTGGGCTTGGGGCGTTCCCTGGGCCGCGGTCGCGCCCGGGGCGCCGGCCAGGGCGCGCAGTTCGGCGGCCGTGGGCGCGCGCATATTGCCCGTCTGGGCATCGCGCACGGCCACCATGCCCGAGGCCTGCTGGGCCTGGGCCGGTTGCAGCAGATTGACGACGGCGGCCGCTACGATGCACATTTCAAGAATCCGATAGTGAGACATGGTGCTTACCTCCAGGACGAGGAACAAGGGCTTGTCGGCGCGCGGCGCCGATCAGCACGGCGCCGGCCATCAGCATCAGCCACGCGGACGGTTCGGGCACCGTGGCGACGAGTACCGAATCGAGGCCGATGTAGTTCGATGCGGCCGCGTCGCCGACGTAGCGGAAGGCGAAGCGGCCGGTGCCGGTGACGTTGATTGATGCGTTGAACTGCTCCCAGCTGGTGGGGAAAGTGCTGGCGCCGCCGACCGTGCCGAGCAGGGTGGCGAAGGAATCGGCTGCCGTGCCGAAGCGGATTTCCAGGGTATCGTGGAAGCCCGGGGCGGCGGCCGCGCGGGCCAGGAAGGACAGGGTGGTCGGCCCGAGCAGGGTCAGTTCGGGCGTGATCAGCCAGTTGTCGATGAAGCCGCTGCCGTTCTGGGCGCTGAGGAAGTTCGCGGCGGCGTAGGCGCCGGGTGCGCCTGTGTAAGCTGGAAAAATGCCGGCATTGCCCTGGAACCAGGATTGGCCTGGCGGCGTGCTGTTGTTGAGCATGAGCCAGTTGCCCAGCGCGGCAAGATCGTTGAAGCCTTCATCGAGGATGGTGACCGGCGCGCCGGGCGGCGCCGCGGCCAGGGAGGAAACGGGCAGGGTTGCCGACAGCGCGATCAGCGCGCCGGCGGCGAGGTGTTCGAATCGATTCATGCGGAGCTCCATGCGGGGCCAGAAGGATGGTGTTCCCACTCGCGCTGGCTAACGTCGAGGCCATTGATGATCCAAATGGTATGGCCCGCATGCGGCTGAAGTTTGATGTAGAGCTAAGGTGCGCGCCTGCGCAAAGTGCGCAGCTTGCCCACGATTCCGATCGGGAAAAAGTAGATCGACAGGATGAACAGCACGCCCAGCCACAGCATCCAGCGGTCCGGATGCAGCGCCTGCGCCAGCCATGGCAGTCCTTCCAGCGCGCCGGCTGCGGACCCCATCAGCGTCTTGAGGTAGTTCTGCGCGAGGATGAACAGCGCCGCGCCCACCACCGCGCCATACATGGTGCCCATGCCGCCGATGACGACGATGAGCAGGATGTCCGTCATGACCTCGAAGCCGAGCATGGTCTTGGGTCCCACATAGCGCAGCCACAGCGCCATCAGGGCGCCGGCCAGCGCCGCCACCAGGGCCGCCAGGCAGTTGGCCCAGACGCGATAGAGCACGGTGCGGTAGCCCAGCGCTTCGGCGCGGAATTCGTTTTCGCGGATCGCTTGCAGCACCCGCCCGAACGGCGAGTTGACCAGCCGTTGCAGGAACAGGAACAGCAGCAGGCAGCCGCCGAACACGATGTAATAGGCGATCACCTTGCCGTCCACCGTGCGCCCCAGCAGGTCCGATTCGAACAGGCGGAAACCGGGCGACAAGAGTTCCGGCACGCTGAAGGTGCGGCCATCCTCGCCGCCGGTAAAGTCGGACAGCTGCGAGGCCAGCACCGCGAACGAGGATGCCACCGCTAAAGTGATCATGGAATAGAAGATGGCGCGCACGCGCAGCGCGAACAGGCCGATCACCATGGCCAGCGCCAGGGTCAGCAGGAGGGCCAGCAGCAGGCCGGTCAAGGCCGCGCCCCAGGTCGGCTCGGCGCGCGCCAGCCCCAGCCCGACGCCGTAGGCACCGATGCCGAAGAACATGGTGTGGGCGAAGGAGACGATACCGGTGTAGCCGAGCAGCAGGTCGTAGGACGCCACCAGCACGATGTAGATGCAGATGGTGGCAGCGGTGTTGAGCGGGCGCGCGCCACTGGTAATGAAGGGCGCCAGCGCCAGGCCGAGCACGATGAGGACGAGCGCGGCGGCCAGGGTACGGCTGCGCGGCAGGTCGCCGGAAAGCAGGCGGGTCAGCATGCGGCCCCCTTAGCGGCGCGTGCCGGAAAACAGGCCGGCCGGGCGCCACAGCAGGATGGCGATCATCACGACGATGTTCGACACCAGGGCCAGCTTGGGCGCCAGGAAGCCGGCGTAGTTGGCCGCCAGCGCCATCAGCAGCGCGCCGATGAAGCAGCCGCCCACCGAGCCGAGGCCGCCGATGATGACCACGATGAAGATGGCCACCATGGTGTCGGCCCCCATGGCGGCCGTCAGCACGCCCTGGTACAGGCCCCACATGACGCCGCCCAGGCCGGCCAGCGCGGCGCCGGCGGCGAACACGATAATGAACAGGCGCCCGATGCGGTAGCCCATGGCTTCCACCATTTCGCGGTTTTCCACCCCAGCGCGGATCAGGAGGCCGAGCCGGGTACGGTTGAGCACGAGGAACATCAGCGCGAACACCGCCAGCCCGACGGCGACCGCCACCAGCCGGTATTTTTCGATGGCGGCGTCGCCCAGCAGGATGGCGCCGCGCAGCGCGGCCGGCAGCGGCAGCGGAATCTGTTCGGCGCCCCAGATCACGTTGATGAGCTGCTCGGCAACGATCATGCCGCCCATGGTGATCAGGATTTGTTTCAGGTGCTGGCCGTACACCGGCGCAATCAGGATGCGTTCGAAGGCCCAGCCCAGCAGGCCGGTGATCAGCATGGCCGCACAGACCGCCAGCAGCAGCACGCCCAGGTTGGGCAGCAGCGCATCGGCCTCGACCCAGCTGCGCATCGGCAGCAGCACCAGCGTGGCGGCGTAGGCGCCCACCGAGACCAGCGCGCCGTGGCCGAAATTGAGGACATCCATCAGGCCGAATACCAGGGTGAGGCCGCTGGCCATGATGAACAGCATCATGCCCATGGCCAGCCCGGCGACGGTGAGGGTGAGCCAGGTGTGAGTGCTGCCGACCAGCGGCAGCATGGCCAGCACCAGCGCCGGCACCAGCAGCAGGGGCGCGACATCGGGCCGCGCGGGCGGCAGCGCGGCATGCTCGGGCGCCAGCACGGCGGTTCCGGAAGCAGGGGGAGGGGCAAGCGTCATGGCGCGGTCCTTGGAAAGCTATTGGTGTGCGGCCAGCGACAGGCCGAGCAGGCGCTGCTGCAGGGCGGCGTCGCCAGCCAGTTCGGCCATGCTGCCGGCGTGCACGATGCGTCCGTCGTCCATGACGGCCACGGTGTCGCCCAGGCTGCGCACGACATTGAAATTCTGCTCGACCAGCAGGATGGTGGTCTGGCTGGCCTTCAGTTCGCGGAAGGCGGCGATCAGGTTCTCGACGATGGCCGGCGCCAGCCCCTTGGTCGGCTCGTCGATCAGCAGCAGTGCGCGCGGCTCGATAATGGCGCGGGCAATGGCCACCATCTGCTTCTGGCCGCCCGAGAGCTTGCCGGCCGGGTAGTCCCAAAACTTGCGCAGGGCCGGGAAGAAGCCGGCGATCCAGTCGACCCGGGCCATGTCGAGCGGGCCGGCGCGCGCGGCCAGCACCAGGTTTTCGCGCACCGTCAGCTCGGAAAACACGGCCATCGATTCGGGCACGTAGGCGATGCCGGCGCGTGCGATGTCCGGCGTGGGCAGGGCGGCGATGTCGCGCCCGTCGAAGCGCACGCTGCCGGCGCTGGCCTTCCACAAGCCCATGATGGTGCGCAGGGTGGTGGTCTTGCCGGCCCCATTGCGCCCGAGCAGCACGGTCATGCCGCCGCGCGGTACCACGAGGTCCACGCCCTGCAGGATGTGGTAGTCGCCGATGTGGGTATGCACCCCGGATAGCTGCATCAATGGTTCAGGCATGTTCGGGCGTCCCCAGGTAGGCTTGCTGGACGATGCTCGATGCCATCACCTCGGCCGGGTCGCCGTCGGCCACCAGCGCACCGTTGTGCAGCACGACGATGCGGTCGGCCAGCGCGCGCACCACATCCATCTTGTGTTCAACCAGCAGGATGGTCTTGTCGCGCTCGCGCTTGACCTGGTGGATCAGGTCCAGCACCACCGGCACTTCATCCACGCTCATGCCCGCGGTCGGTTCGTCGAACATCATTACCGCCGGTTCCAGGGCCAGCAGCATGGCCACTTCGAGCTTGCGCTTGTCGCCGTGCGAGAGGGCCGCCACGCGCTGGTGGCGCTGCGCGCTCAAGGCGACCCGTTCCAGGTAGTGCTCGGCCCGGCCGATCAGTTCGGCATGGGCGAACCAGACCGAGAACATGTCCATGCCGAGGCGGGCGCGGCT
>CAMLHI010000231.1 GCA_946479705.1 uncultured Oxalobacteraceae bacterium | reverse complement strand
CATTATCCAGCGCTGCATCGGTACGTTCAATATACGAGTGCTCCCATTGATGCATTAGTCCGCCTGCCAGCTTTTGTCCGATCCGGGAGCTAATTCGGCCCCAAGCGAGCTGATGTAACAATGGGGGCACTGACCCCGGTGGTATGGGGCTGCGAATTTTGTTTGGTTTTTTTGGATAGGGAAAGCTTGGGCGGCCTTATCTCCTTCGCACGCTTGACCTTACTATAATGGGAAGGTTGATGATGGCTGTATGGAGGACGTGATGACTGCATCATCGAATGAAATTTCGCTCGATGTCACCGGGATGACCTGCGCATCGTGCGTGCGCCGGGTCGAGAAGGCCTTGCTGGCCGTGCCGGGCGTGCGCGAGGCTTCGGTCAACCTGGCCACCGAACGGGCCACCGTGGCGCTGGACAATCCTGGCGCGCGCGAGCAATTGATCGGCGCGATAGAGCGGGCCGGCTACACCGCTACCCCGCATGTGGACGCGGCGCCGCCTTCCGCCTCCGCACCGTCGACCGAGCAGCGCGACATCGCCATTTCCGCCGCGCTGACGCTCCTGCTGCTCGCGCCCATGCTGGCCGAGCTGGCTGGCCTCCATCTGATGATGCCCGCCTGGCTGCAATTCCTGCTGGCGACGCCCGTGCAATTCTGGATCGGCGCGCGTTTTTACCGTTCGGGCTGGAAAGCCTTGCTGGCGCGCAGCGGCAATATGGACTTGCTGGTGGCCATCGGCACCAGCGCCGCCTATGGCCTGTCGCTGTATCAATGGCTGGGAGGCGAAACGCATGGCCATCTTTACTTCGAAGCGTCTGCCGTGGTGATCACCTTGGTGCGGGTGGGCAAGTGGCTGGAAGCGCGCGCCAAGCGCCAAACCACCGAGGCAATCCGCCTGTTGCAGGGCTTGCGGCCCGACCGTGCGCGCGTACGCCGCGATGGCGCGGTGCGCGAGGTGCCGCTGAGCGAGCTGCGCGTGGACGACGAGGTGGAGATCCGCCCCGGCGAGCGCATTCCCATGGATGGCATCGTGATCGAGGGCAGCTCCCACGCCGACGAATCGATGCTGACCGGCGAGAGCCTGCCGGTGAGCAAGGCGGTGGGCACGCGCGTGGTCGGCGGCTCGGTCAATGGCGAGGGGCTGGTGGTGGCGCGCGCCACGGCCATCGGCGCCGAAACGGTGCTGGCGCGCATCATCCGCGCGGTCGAGGACGCGCAGGGCGCCAAGGCGCCGATCCAGCGCATGGTCGACAAGGTCAGCGCGGTGTTCGTGCCGGCCATTATGCTGGTGGCGCTGGCGACCCTGGCCGGCTGGTGGATGGTCGGCGGCGATGCCAGCGTGGCCATTCTCAACGCGGTGGCGGTGCTGGTGATCGCCTGCCCCTGCGCGCTCGGGCTGGCGACTCCGACCGCGATCATGGCCGGCACCGGCGTGGCGGCGCGGCACGGCATCCTGATCAAGGACGCCGAGGCGCTGGAATTGCTGCACGGGGTAGACATCGTCGCCTTCGACAAGACCGGCACGCTGACCGCCGGCAAGCCGCGCCTGACCGCCTGCGTGCCGCTGTCTGGTGACGCGCAACAATTGCTGGCGCTGGCCGCCGCCGTGCAGCAGGGCAGCGAACATCCGCTCGCGCGCGCCGTCATGGAAGCGGCGGCGGGCCTTGCACTGGCACCGGCGAGCGGCATCACGGCCGTGCCGGGCCTGGGCGTGCGGGCGGTGGTGGAGGGCGCCACGCTCCTGCTCGGCAACGCGCGCATGCTGGAACAGGCCGGCATCGCCATCGATGCCGAACTGGCGCGGCAGCACGAACAGGCCGGGGAAACGGTCTCGTGGCTGGCCAGGTCGGCGCCGGACGCACGCCTGATCGGCATGCTGGCCTTTGGCGACACGGTGAAACCTGAAAGCGCGCAGGCGGTGCAACGCTTGCACCGCCTGCACGTCAAGACCGCGATGCTTACCGGCGACAACGCGGGCAGTGCGGCCCATATCGCCGGCGCGCTCGGGATCGACGAAGTGCACGCGCAAGTCATGCCCGAAGGTAAAGCCGCCCTGATCGCCCAGATGCGCGCCAGGGGACTGCGCGTTGCCATGGTGGGCGATGGCATCAACGATGCGCCGGCGCTGGCGGCGGCCGATATCGGCATCGCCATGGGCAGCGGCGCCGACGTGGCCATGCACACGGCCGGGGTGACCCTGATGCGCGGCGACCCGCGCCTGCTGGTCGATGCCATCGACATTTCGCGCCGCACCTACGGCAAGATTCGCCAGAACCTGTTCTGGGCGTTTATTTTCAATCTGATCGGCGTACCGCTGGCCGCGTTCGGGCTGCTCAACCCCATGATCGCCGGCGCCGCCATGGCGTTTTCGAGCGTGTCGGTGGTGAGCAATGCGCTGCTGCTCAAGCGCTGGAAACCGGGAGAAGCATGATGCTCAATATCGGCGACGCCGCCAAGGCTTCGGGTGTCTCGGCCAAGATGATTCGCCACTACGAATCGATCGGCCTGATCGATGCCGCCAAACGTACCGACGCCGGCTACCGGCTCTACAGCGAGCGGGAAGTGCAGGTGCTGCAATTCATCCATCGCGGACGCGAGCTCGGTTTCACGCTGGAACAGATCGCCACCCTGCTGGCGCTGTGGAAGAACAAGGGCCGCGCCAGCAAGGACGTGCGCGCCATGGCCCAGCAGCATATCGACGAGCTCGACAAGAAGATCGGCGAGATGCAGGCCATGCGCCGCACCCTCGCGCGCCTGGCCAGCGCCTGCCACGGCGACGAGCGGCCCGATTGCCCGATCCTGGACGATCTCGCGCCGCATTAGTTGCTTTGTTACATTGCCGGTCGCCGAGTTTACAATCATCGATGCTGTGCTATCTTTATTGAACACAGAACCTTTATTGGGAGACCGACATGCGCACCGCACTGGTGGTATTGGTTTCACTCGTCTGCGCGGGAGGGGCCAGCGCGCAAAGTACGGCGTCGGTGTCCCTGAGCAATTTCCGCTACATCCTGGCCGACCTCGATCCCAACGATGGGATCGATCCTTCGCTGAGCTTTGCGCCGGCGACCGCCGTCACCGGCAGCGGCGCCGCCACGGTGGCGGAAACCTTCAGCGGCTATGCAATGCACAATGACGCCACGGGCAGCGAGGCCTTCGGGCCGCTCGCGGTGAATGTGGCGGTAGCGCGCGGCAGCAGCAGCGGCAGCATTGGAGGCGGACTGGATCAGCTGTCCATGCAGGCGGCCAGCACACTCACTGCCGCCGACGGCCAGGGCAACGCGGCCTACACCACGCTGGACACGGGCTACCGCGGTTTCACGCTCTCGCCGATGACGTCGGTAACCTTCATCGGCGACGTCGTCCTGAACGCCGCGTTTCCCCCCACCGGCGCCAACCTGACCGGCGGTTCGAGCGTGGCCTCGGCCTGGCTGTATCTCGGCGCCGACGTGAACGGCGCCGCAGACTACTTCGATACCGGCCTGCGGCTGTCGAGCGCGGACAATGGGCCGCCCTCGCTCAGCGGGCCGCTGTCCTTTACCCTGGCCAATGCGCTCGGCAGCAGCACCAGCAATGAACTGAAACTGACGGCCATGAGCGATGTGCGCGCCAGCTATGCCACGGCGGCGCCAGTGCCTGAATCGGCTTCGTGGGCCATGCTGCTGGCCGGCGCCGGCGTGCTCGGCAGCGTCGCCTGGCACCGCCGTCGCGTGTTTTCCGGTCCAGTTACGCGACCACAGCCGCGGGTGCCAGGCCGACACAGGTGAAGCCGCGTGCCTGCCGTTTCATCGCGGCCGGACAGTGAGTTCGTCGAAACCGGTGGCCGGGTCGTGTGCGCGCGCGAGGGTGTGCGCGGGCAGCCAGACCAGCAGGATTTCTGCGGTGGTGCGGATGATATTGCCCTCGGTGACGTGACCGCCGACCACTTGGCCATGCTGGTCGGCCACCGTCATGTGCAGGTGGGCGGCGCCGGGCGTCACGCTGCCCGACAGGGTCAGAAGCTCGAAGTCGCCGGGCAGGGTGGTCGCTGCGGCAGCGTTGGCGAAGCGAAGGCGCGGGTCGCTCAGGCTGCCGATGCCGGCCACGACGAAGCCCGACTGCGCGTGCTGCGCGGCGAGGGCTTCGAGCGCGCGGCGCAGGTCGGCGCCGGGAGGCAGGCGGAGCGGTTGGCTGGTCATCGGCACGGTGCTGGCGTTGATGGAACGGGAAGTATAGCTGCGTTTAGCCTGCCGCTTGCGCCATGACCACTTACCCGGTACAGCAGCGCAGGTGCCAGGAAGCGATGCCGGTTAGCGGCGCGGCGGCGTAGGCCAGCCGCACCAATTCTTGCCGAGCTGGCCGCGCGAAGGCCGTTACCTTTCCGGCTATACATATCCACAATAAATAATTTCCCTAAAGAAATTAAATTTGCGGCCGATAACTGTTGGTGCGGCGCGCAATTGCTGAGACTTTCTCGTGATCCCCGCACACCATTTTCGGGGATGAAACATGACAGAATTGAACAAGAGTCGGTCAAAGCATGTGGTCGGCAGCGTGCTCGCTTGTGCGGTAGCTGCAATGATTGCCGGTTGCGGAGGGGGCGGGAGCAGTCCGGCCGCCGTCGTCACCCCGGCGCCAGCGCCGGCGCCGGCAGTGACCACGCTGTCCGGCACCGTCGCCGTGGGCGCACCGATGCTGCACGCGGTGGTCACCGTCAAGGATGCCGCCG
>CAMLHI010000230.1 GCA_946479705.1 uncultured Oxalobacteraceae bacterium | reverse complement strand
GCCTTGACCGGCATGACCACGATCTGCACGGCGCGCCCGTCGACGATCGAGACGCCGGTAGCGCCGTCAGCCTGTTCGGCCGCGTCAAGCATGCCCTGCACCTGGGCGGCCAGCGCGGCGCCCTGGGCGATGCCGGTCTGGACCGACACCTGGCGCTCGCCGTCGATCAGCATGGTGAGGTTGGCATGGGCGCGGCGCGCGCTGTTGTCCAGTGCCGAGGCGATGGTGGGACGGTCGGCGCCGCCCACGGCCTGCACGAAGCCGGTGTCGCGCGCCAGCACCTGGGCACTGAAGCGCTGCTTCTGGGCGTTCTGTTCCATCAGCTTGCGGAAGACTTTTTCGCCGTTGAGCAGTTCGGTGGCGATCTCGCTGCGGGCGTTGTTGTCGATCCCGCGCTGGATAACGACCAGGCCGACCGCCTGCACCACGATGAGCAGCAGCAGGAACAAGGTGGCGATGCGCCCTTCCAGGCTGTTGAATCGCAGCTTCATGCTTACTGGCCCGGCTGGTCCGCCAGCGGCGGTTTCATGGCCAGCTTGAAGGCGACCGGCGTGCTCTCGCCGGCTTTGAGCTGGACCGTCTGTTCGGCGGTGGCGCCGGTCATGTTGTAGTGCCAGGCCGAGATGGTGGCCCTGGCGGCGGGCGGCAGCTCGATGCGCGCCATGCCGTCGGCGTCGGTGCGGGCGAAGTACGGGGTGTCGACCACCTTGACGTAGGCCACCATGCGGTCGTGGATGTTACAGCCCAGTACCACGGTGCCGGGCTTGTCGAAGACTTGGGGCGCGGCGGCCACGCCGGAATACAGCTTCTGGTCGAACTTCTTGGCCGGCGAAAAGGAGTAGATGTGGTGCTTGACCTTGTCGTTGTTCGGAAACGAGATCATGGCGCCGGTCTGGATCACGCTCACCAGCGGGACGAATTTCAGGCCGCGCTGCTCGATGATGGCCGGTTTCGGATTGGCGGCCTGGCCTCCTTCGATGTCGGCGTAGACGACGCTGTCGGCCAGCGGCTTGCCGGCCGGGTCGGTCACCTGGACCGCCACGCCGCCAGCCGAGGCGGCTGCTGCGGCCGTGCACAGGAACACGGCCAGGAGGGAACGCACTGCTTTGGTCATCGCCACAATCATATTAAGTCGACAAGGGCCCCGCCGGGGGCTGGCATTCGACCTATTGTAGCGGGTGAAGATGATTCCGCAGAAGAACTTTTCGTACTGCCGAACACAATTCGCCGGCGCAGCAACAACGTTCAGGAATCGGCGCGGGCGGGAGTGGTGCCAGTATGGCTACGTTGCCAGGCGCGGCTCAGGTCGAGCGCGCAGCCGAGCTCGCTTGGGCTCAGGCGGCGCGCCACGATGCTCTTGCTGGCGCAGGCAGTTTCGTCGCCGGCCTCGGCAGCCAGCAGCATCCACATATAAGAGCGCACGCTGTCGCGCGCGACCCCGCGGCCGCTGTTGTACATGCCGGCCAGGTTGTACTGGGCCAGGGCGTGGCCCTGCTCGGCGGCCTGGCCGTACCAGTAGACCGCCAGCGCATCGTCGCGCGGCAAGCCCTGGCCGTTGGCGTACATGACGCCGAGGTTGTTCTGGGCGCTGGCGTCGCCCTGCTCCGCGGCCACGCGGTACCAGTGCGCGGCGCGCGCCTGGTCGACCGGCACGCCATGGCCGGTGGCGTAAATCACGCCCAGGTTGAACTGGGCATTGGCGGCGCCCTGCTCGGCGGCGCGCTGGTACCATTCGAGTGCGCGCAGCTCGTCGCGCGGGGCGCCGCGGCCGTTGGCGTACATGCTGCCCAGGTTGTACTGGGCCAGCATGTGACCCTGTTCGGCGGCGCGCAGGTACCAGCCGAGGGCGCGGCTTTCGTCGGCCTCCACACCCTGGCCGTTGGCCAGCATCACGCCCAGGTTGAACTGGGCATCCTTGTCGCCCTGGGTGGCGGCGCGCTCGAGCCAGGCGAAGGCGCGCAGCGGGTCGGTGCGCACGCCCAGGCCTTCGGCATAGGCCACGCCGAGGTAGCGCTGGGCCACCGGATTGCCCTGGGCGGCGGCCTGGCGAAACCAGCAGATGGCCTGGGCATGACTGGCTTCGCCCCCCTGGCCGCGCTTGTACATCAGGCCCAGATTGAGCTGGGCATGGGCTTCGCCCTGCACGGCCGCCTTGCGGAACCAGGCCATGGCCAGCGGATAGTTGACCGGGGCACCGTGGCCGCACAGATAGCATTCGGCCAGCAGGCTCTGGGCGCTGGCGGCGCCCTGCTCGGCCGCGCGGTAGTACCAGGCCAGGGCCTGCTCGTAGCTTTGCTCGACGCCACGGCCCTTGCGGTACATCTGGCCCAGGTTCTGCTGGGCGGAGGCGTCGCCCTGCTCGGCGGCGTGGCGGAACCAGTAGGCCGCCTCGGCATCGTTGCGCTCGACGCCGCGGCCGTTGTAGTACAGCGCGCCAAGGTGGTTCTGGGCGAAGGCCAGGCCCTGCATGGCCGCCTGGCGCAGCCACTTGAAGGCGTGGGCATAGTCGCGCTCGATGCAATCGCCCTTCTTGTACATCAGCCCAAGATTGAACTGCGCGTAGGCATCGCCGCGCTGGGCGGCCTGGCGGAACCACACAAAGGTCTGATAGTTCTCGCGGGTGATGTTCTGGCGGTTCATGCTCATCCTCCGGCCGAGGTGGCCGTTGCAATGCAGTAAGGGGAGAGGTGCGCAGGCGACAAGCGGCCTGAGAAGTATTGCTAAAATTTTAATGCGCTGTACATACCGTCATTTGAGTGTGCACAAGCGCGATAGCAAATTGAAATGATCAGACAGCCTGAATCGGCCGGCGCGGGGCCGGTTCAGGCAGGGGGACTTAGAATTTGGTGCGCACGCCAATGACGAAGTTGCGGCCCGGCAGCGGGGCCACGTCTTTGAGCAGGGAAGTCGACAGGCGGATTTCCTCGTTCAGCATATTCTTGGCCAGCAGGAACCAGGTCAGGTCGACATCGCCCGCATGCTGGGTGTAGGACAGGCTGGCGTTGAGCTGGGTGTAGGCCGGAGTCGGCGTGCTTTCGGAACTGGCCAGGCGTTCCTGGCGCAAGGTGCGCACCGCCGAGAGCGCGGCGCGCAGCCCGTCGCTGCGATAGGCCAGGTCGGCGCCGAAGCGCGCGGCCGGCTGCAGCGGCAGGCTGCCGGCATCGTCCAGGCGTCCGCGCGACCTGTCGGCAAAGCCGCGTCCCGACCAGCCCTGGCCATGCTGGTTCCAGCTCACCTCCCCTTCGGCGCCGTGGATGGTGGCGTCGCCCTGCTGGAAGCGGCGCACGCGGAATTCGCCGCCCGGCAACCCGTCCTCATCGACCATGTCATTGCTCACGTTGCCGTACACGAAGTCGCTGACCTTGTTGATGAAGGCATTGGCTTTCCAGCGCAGGAGGCCGGCGGTGTTCTGCAGGGACAGTTCCAGATTGCGCGAGGTTTCCTTCCTGAAGTTGGGGTTGCCGATATCGAAGGTACTGGTGGCATCGTGCGGCCCGCCCGAGTACAGCTCCTCGGTGGCGGGGGCGCGCTGGGCCACCGAGACCGTGGCGCCGGCGGCATACCCGGGCGCGAAGGCCCACTGGGCACCGGCCGAATACGAGGCCAGCTGGAAGCTGCGCGCGGGATGCGCGAGCGGTTCGCGTTTGACGTACTCGGCGCGTGCGCCCGCGTTCACCCGCACAGCACCGAAATCGTGCTCCTCGACCAGAAACAGCGCATCGCTGGACGAATGGGTGACCGGAACGGTGTCCGGCCCGCCTTCGGCGCTCAATGCGGAGAAGTGCGTGTTTTCGGTTTGCACGCCAAAGGTGCCGTGCCAGCCGCCCAGGGGAGCGTGACTCGCTTCCAGGCGCGTTTCCAGCGAGCGGTTGCTAAAGCGCACCTCGGGCTGGTCTTGGTGGTCCAGTTCGGCATGCCGATAATCCGTGTAGCCCATCTTGAAGCGCAGCTGTTCCAGGCCGGCCAGGGGCGACTTCCACAGCCCGTCCACATCGTAGCGGCGCTGCGACTGGTCGATGCGCGCGCCTTCCAGCGTGGGAATGCCGTAAAGATTATTGAGCTTGCTGACCGAGGCGCCGAAATGGCCCCAATCGCCGATCAGCGCGGCACCGGCGCCGATACTGTCCTGGCGCGTGGCCGAGTACGGCAAGCGACCGTCCGGCGGAGGCGCCTCGCCGACCTGCTGGCCGCCGGGAATGCGGTAATCGTCGGCGTGGCGCAGATTGCCGTCCAGGTGCATGCCGACATTGCCGACGGCCCCGTCGAGCGAGCCGGAAATGCCGCTGGCGCGGTCCACCGTGCTGTAGCGCATCTCGGTCTGGCCGCCCATATGCGGTTCGAGCGCGGTCGGAATGCGTTCATTGACAATATTGACCAGCCCGCCGATGGCGCCGGAACCGTACAGCAAGGCGGCCGGGCCGCGCAGGATTTCAATCTGGCGCGAGATGGCGCCGTCGGCCGAGACCGCATGGTCGTTGGACAGGCCCGACACGTCCGACACGGCCATGCCGTTTTCCAGCATTTTCACGCGCGCGCCTTCCAGGCCGCGGATGATGGGGCGCGAGGCGCCGGCGCCGAAGCCGGAGGCCGACACCCCCAGTTCATTGGACAGGGTCTCGCCGAGCGAGCTGCCGAGCTTGTCGCGCAGTTCGTCGCCGGCCAGGATCTTGGCCGGACTCAGGATCTGGTCGCCCTCGCCGGCGCCGAAGGGCGA
>CAMLHI010000229.1 GCA_946479705.1 uncultured Oxalobacteraceae bacterium | reverse complement strand
CCCAGCACGCTGGTGTCGTTCATGCGCCGCAGCGCGTGCACCAGGCCGACCGGCGCCTGCAGGATGCGCAGGAACAGGGCGCGGTTGCGCGGGTCTTCGCGGAAGCGCTGGTCGATCTCGAAACGCGCATGCCACAGGGCGCGCATGGTGCGCGCGGTCATGCCCTTGATGTGCGGGTGCTCGGTCATGAGCAGGAACACTTCCAGCACCGCCGAGGGCGTGGCCATGAAGGTGTCGTCCTGGGCGATGTCGATGAGGCCATTGACGTCGTTGAAGCGCTCGTTCAGCGGCACCGCTTCGGACGGTTGCGGGAACAGCTGCGCTTCGATATTTTGCAGCAGGATGGTGTTGAGCTGGGTGACGGTCTTGGCGGCAAGGTAGTAGCGCTGCATCAGGTATTCGCTGGCGCGGCGGGCGTTCAGGCCTTCGCCGGTGGTCTTCAGGCCGAAGGTTTCGGCGATCGGCGTCTGCACGTCGAACACCAGGCGGTCTTCGCGGCGGTTGGTCTGCAGGTGCAGGCGCACGCGGATGTCCTTGAAGGCGCGCTCCTTTTCCATCAGCTGGCGCGCTTCGGTCTGGGTGATCAGGCCGCGCGTGGCCAACTGGCCCCAGGAGTTGGCCAGGCCGGCGGCCTTGGCCACCCACAGGATCACCTGCAGGTCGCGCAGGCCGCCCGGGCTTTCCTTGCAGTTGGGCTCCAGGCTGAAGGCGGTGTCCTCGTACTTGGCATGGCGCAAGCGCATTTCCGCGGTCTTGGCGTGGAAGAAGGCTTGCGGGTCCATGGCCGCGTCGTAGCGCGCCTGCAGGCTGGCGAACAGCTCGGCGTTCCCGTGGATCAGGCGCGCTTCGAGCAGGCTGGTTTGCACCGTGATGTCGGCCTGCGCTTCGCTCATGCATTCGTCCACCGTACGGATACTGTGGCCGATTTCCAGGCCCAGGTCCCACAGCAGCTGCACCATCTCTTCGAGGTCCTTCTGCAGCGCGGCGTCGGGCGCGCCGGCCAGCAGGATCAGGATGTCGACATCGGACTGCGGAAACAGTTCGCCGCGCCCGTAGCCGCCCACGGCCACCAGGGCGGCGCTGTCGGGCAGGCCGACCAGGTTCCAGGCCGCCGACAGGACCATGTCGACGCTCTGGCGCAGCCCGCGCAGCAGCTTTTCAGGCTTGCCGTCGTCGCGGAAGGCGGCGATCAGCGCCAGGCGGTTGGCCTTGAGCTGCTGCTTGAGCAGGTCGCGCGGCTGGATCTTGGTGGCGGCGGCGGGAACGGACGACATGGGCTTACGCTGCCACGGCCTGGGTTTGCTGGCCGACGATGGCCGGCGGCGGCGGTGTGCCGGCCGAGGTGGTCAGCACTTCATAGCCGGTCTCGGTGACCAGGATGGTGTGCTCCCACTGGGCCGACAGGCTGCGGTCCTTGGTTTTGATGGTCCAGCCGTCGCCCATTTCGCGGATCTCGCGGCGGCCGGCGTTGATCATCGGCTCGATGGTGAAGATCATGCCCGCTTCGAGCTTTTCCAGCGTGCCCGGTTTACCGTAGTGGAGTACCTGCGGCTCTTCGTGGAACACCTTGCCGATGCCGTGGCCGCAGAATTCGCGCACCACGCTGTAGCCGTGCTTTTCGGCGTGCTGCTGGATCACGTAGCCGATGTCGCCCAGGTGCGCGCCCGGCTTGACCTTGGCGATGCCCAGCCACATGCATTCATAGGTCACTTCGGACAGGCGGCGCGCCAGGATCGAGGGCTCGCCCACGAAGAACATGCGGCTGTTGTCGCCGTGGTAGCCATCCTTGATGACGGTGATGTCGAGGTTGACCACGTCGCCGTTCTTGAGCACCTTGTCGCCCGGGATGCCGTGGCAGATCACGTCGTTGACCGAGGTGCAGATGGCCTTGGGGTAGGGCGTGTAGCCCGGCGGGCAGTAGTTCAGCGGCGCGGGAATGGTGCCTTGCACGTTGACCATGTATTCATGGCACAGGCGGTCGAGCTCACCCGTGGTGACGCCAGCCTTCACAAAAGGCGTGATGTAGTCGAGCACTTCGGCGCCCAGGCGGCCGGCCACGCGCATGCCTTCGATGTCGGCGGGGGATTTGATCGAGATGGAGGACATAGATTCGCAATCTGCAAAAAACGATGGTTTGGCCGGCGCGCAGCGGCGCCCGCACGTATTAGTCAGGGTCCATTATAAGGGATGTAGTGGCCGGCGGTCCGGCCGCCGGGCGTGGCTGCGGCCGGCTTACTCGACCCGACGGCGGCGCTGGGCGTCGTGCTGGACGATCCGGCGGGCAATGGCGGGCGGGATGTCTGTGAGTGGAAGATATTGCCTGGTGGCAGCTTTTCCGAAGACGTCCATGTAGATCAGCGCGATGTCCACCGTGGCGGCAGTGGCCAGGTCGACGCGGCGATCGTACAGGTTGCGGCTGCGGATGCTGTCGCGCTGCATGAAATTCCCGACTGAAGTGGGTGAAGAAGCTCTGCCGTAAGGTCAAAAGTCTGCGATTTGTCGTCTATCATGCGGGGCTGGCACGCATCCGGGTCGATCTACGACAAAGCGCGCGCAAATCCTCCTGCTTCCGCGCGCGGCGCGGCTCTTGAATAATCGTCCAAACCCGGTTAGAATCTCGGGTTGCTCCGATCCGTTTCGAGCAACGTTGTCAAAGTAGTCCAAATCTTTTTTGAAAATCGCGAGTCCGGTCGCAAAGGGTGCCTGAATGGTGACTGACCGGATTCCAGACCCAACCCTGGAGATTCAAATGTCCGTAACGATGCGTGAAATGCTGGAAGCCGGTGTCCACTTTGGCCACCAAACCCGTTTTTGGAATCCCAAGATGGCACCGTTCATCTTCGGTCACCGCAACAAGATCCATATCATCAACTTGGAAAAGACGATGGGTATGTATCAGGAAGCGATGAAAACCATCAAGCAAGTCGCTGCCAACCGCGGCACCATCCTGCTGGTCGGTACCAAGCGCCAGGCGCGCGACATCATCGCCGCTGAAGCCCAGCGCGCTGGCGTGCCTTACGTTGACCAGCGCTGGCTGGGCGGCATGCTGACCAACTTCAAGACCATCAAGACCTCGATCAAGCGCCTGAAAGACATGGAAGCCCAGGTCGAAGACGGTTCGGTCGAGAAGCTGTCGAAAAAAGAAGGCCTGATGTTCCAGCGCGAGATGGTCAAGCTGCAGAAATCCATCGGCGGTATCAAGGACATGACCGGCGTTCCTGACGCGATTTTCGTCGTCGACGTTGGCTACCATAAAGGCGCCATCACCGAAGCCGGCAAGCTGGGCATCCCGGTCATCGGCGTGGTCGATACCAACCACTCGCCAGAAGGCGTGACCCACGTCATCCCAGGCAACGACGACTCGTCCAAAGCCATCACCCTGTACGCACGCGGCGTGGCCGATGCGATCCTGGAAGGCCGTGCCAACGCCACCAACGATATCGTTGAAATGGTCAAGGCATCGGGCGACGACTTCGTCGAAGTGTCCGAGCAGGCTTAATTGCCCGGCGGCCAGCAGCCTGTCGGACTTAAGGCGTCGTAGCGAAAAAATAGCTGGCCGAGGCTAGATTTTGACGGTTTCGAAGTGCCCATAGCGAGCTATGGGCCGAGAAAACGGCGAAATATAGACCGGCCAGGTATTTTTGCAGTCGACGATCTTAAGTCTGGCAGGCTGCTAGTAGCTGCCCAGGCAGGAAAAAAAGGGTGGCGTCTGCCCCCTTTTTTTTAAACCGAATACCTTAGACGTTCAATATTTAGTTAGGAGAAACACATGGCAGCGATTACTGCAGCGATGGTAGGCGAACTGCGCGGCAAGACTGACGCACCGATGATGGAATGCAAGAAGGCCCTGACCGAAGCCGAAGGCGATATGGCCCGTGCGGAAGAAATTCTGCGCGTGAAACTGGGCGGCAAGGCATCGAAAGCATCGTCGCGCATCACCGCCGAAGGCGTGGTCTCGGCTTTCATTTCGGGCAACGTGGGCGCGCTGGTGGAAATCAACAGCGAAACCGACTTCGTGGCCAAGAACGACGACTTCCTGGCGCTGGCCGCCAATGCCGCCAAACTGGTGGTGGAACACAATCCGGCCGACGTGGCTGCCCTGCTGGCCCTGCCAGCTGGCGACGGCAAGACCCTCGATGAAGTGCGTACCGCGCTGATCGGCAAAATCGGCGAAAATATGTCGATCCGCCGCTTCCAGCGTTTCGAAACCACCGGCAAGCTGGCTTCCTACCTGCACGGCACCCGTATCGGCGTGATTGTCGACTTCGACGGCGCCGACGAGCAGGTCGGTAAAGATGTTGCCATGCACATCGCCGCCATGAAGCCGGTCGCCCTGTCGTCCGAGCAAGTGCCTGCCGAACTGATCGAAAAAGAGCGTTCGGTGGCCCAGCTCAAGGCCCAGGAAGATGCCGACAAAGCCGCCGCCGAAGGCAAGCCGGCCCAGTCGCCGGAAATCCTGGCCAAGCGCCTGGAAGGTTCGGTTCAGAAGTACCTGAAGGAAGTGTCGCTGCTGAACCAGGCATTCGTGAAGAACGACAAGCAGTCGATCGAGCAAATGCTGAAAGCGAACAACACCACCGTGAAAGCGTTCACGATGTATGTCGTGGGCGAAGGGATCGAAAAGAAGCAGGACGATTTCGCTGCAGAAGTTGCAGCGCAAATGGCTGCCTCGAAGCAGTAAGTTGGAAAGCGGGCCGCAAGGCCCGTTTTTTTAATGTGCGTGGC
>CAMLHI010000228.1 GCA_946479705.1 uncultured Oxalobacteraceae bacterium | reverse complement strand
AGCCGACTGCTTCGGCCTGCACAACGAACGCGGCGTGCTGTGGCTGACCGTGGCCGTGGCCGGCGAAGAGAGCGAGAAAAAGCGCAAGAAGAACGAGCCTGCCGAAGTGGTGCCGGTCACCGTGAACCGCTTGATGCCGGCCGACGCGCTGCGCATCCGCGGCATCCACAACGCCGCCAACGCGCTGGCCGCGCTGGCCCTGTGCCGCGCCATCGGCCTGCCGTTCGCGCCGCTGCTGCACGGCCTGCGCGAATACCAGGGCGAACCGCACCGGGTCGAACTGATCGCCTCCCTCGACGGCGTCGACTTCTACGACGACAGCAAGGGCACCAATGTGGGCGCCACCGTGGCCGCCCTGAACGGCCTGGGCAAGGCCTTCGGCGGCGAATCGCAGCGCATCGTCGTGATCCTCGGCGGCGACGGCAAGGGCCAGGACTTCGAACCGCTGGCCGACCCGGTATCGCGCTACGTGCGCGCCGCCACCCTGATCGGCCGCGACGCCGCCCTGGTGCGCGCCGCCATCGAGGGCGCCGGCATCGAGACGATCGACTGCGCCACCCTGGAGGAAGCCACCCGCAAGGCCGCCGCGCTGGCGCTGCCGGGCGACGCGGTGCTGCTCTCGCCAGCCTGCGCCAGCCTGGACATGTTCACCAACTACGCCCACCGCGCCCAGGTTTTCATCGACACCGTGCGCGCCGTGGCGCTGGACAAGGGACAGGACATCTGATGGCCTTCCAGCTTCCATTCAAATTCTCGGGCAGCTCGTCGGACGCGCTGACGGCCGGGCGCGCACGCCCGTCGAAAATGATGGAATACGACCAGCCGCTGGTGTGGGTGACCCTGCTGCTGATGCTGTTCGGGATGGTGATGGTGTACTCGGCCTCGATCGCGTTGCCCGATTCGCCCAAGTACGCCTACCTGGCCGGCAAGAACTCCTACTTCCTGATCCGCCAGGCGGCCTTCATCGGCATCGCGCTGGTGGCTTCGCTGATGGTGTTCCGCACCCCGATTGCCGTGTGGCAGAAGTACGCGCCCTGGCTGTTCTGCATCACCCTGGTGCTGCTGGCACTGGTGCTGGTGCCGGGTGTGGGCCTGTCGGTCAACGGCGCGCGCCGCTGGCTCTCGCTCAAGGTGTTCAACCTGCAGCCGTCCGAGATCATGAAGATCGTGGTGGTGCTGTACGCCGCCGACTACACCGTGCGCAAGCAGGAGTACATGCACAAGCTGACCAAGGGCTTCCTGCCGATGATGGTGGCGATCGGCCTGGTCGGCCTGTTCCTGCTGCTCGAACCGGACCTGGGCGCCTTCGGCGTGATCGTTTGCATCGCCATGGGCATCCTGTTCCTGGGCGGGATCAATGCCATCTGGTTCGGCGGCATCGGCGCGCTGCTGGCCGCGATCTTCGTGGCCATCATTGCGCTCTCGCCATTCCGCCGCGCGCGCATGTTCGCCTACCTCGATCCCTGGCAGGACGACAACGCGCTCGGCAAGGCCTACCAGCTGACCCACTCGCTGATGGCTTTCGGGCGCGGCGAAATCTGGGGCGTGGGCCTGGGCGCCAGCGTGGAAAAGCTGCACTACCTGCCCGAAGCGCATACCGACTTCCTGATGGCCGTGATCGGCGAGGAACTGGGCCTGGCCGGCGTGCTGGTGGTGATCGCCATGTTCTACTGGCTGGTCAAGCGCGCCTTCGACATCGGCCGCCAGGCCATCGCCATCGACCAGACCTTCGCCGGCCTGACCGCCAAGGGCATCGGCATCTGGATCGGTGTGCAGACCTTCATCAACCTGGGCGTGAACCTGGGCCTGCTGCCGACCAAGGGCCTGACCATGCCTTTGATGAGCTACGGAGGTTCGGGCGTGCTGTTCAACTGCGTCGGCCTGGCGATCCTGCTGCGCATCGATTACGAAAACCGGGTACTGATGCGCGGAGGCCGCGCATGAAGCGTCTGATGATCATGGCGGCCGGCACCGGCGGCCACATCTTCCCCGGCATCGCGATTGCCCAGACCATGCGCGCGCGCGGCTGGGAAGTGAGCTGGCTGGGCACCGCCCACGGCATGGAGCAGGACCTGGTGCCGAAAAGCGGCATCGAGATCGACGCCATCGACTTTGCCGGCCTGCGCGGCAAGGGCATCGGCCACACCGTCTCGGGCTTCTTCAAGCTGGTGAAAAGCTTCAGTGCCTGCCTGGGCTACATCGCCAGGCGCAAGCCGGACGTGGTGCTCGGCATGGGCGGCTACGTCACCGTTCCGGGCGGGATGATGGCGGCCATCCGCAATGTGCCTGTGGTGCTGGTCAATGCCGACGCGGCCCTGCTGCTGTCGAACAAGACCCTGACGCCGATCGCCCGGCGCGTGCTGTTCGGCTTCCCGGCCGATTTCGGCAAGGCCGCGTCCAAGGCCATCGTCACCGGCAATCCGGTGCGCCAGGAGATCCTGGCCATGCCGGCGCCGCAGCAGCGTTTCGCCGGCCGCAGCGGGGTGCTGCGCGTGCTGGTGGTGGGCGGCTCGCTCGGCGCCAAGGTGCTCAACGACGCGCTGCCTGCCGCACTGGCGCTGCTGCCGGAAGGCCAGCGCCCGCAGGTCACGCACCAGTCGGGCAAGAAGAATATCGACGCGCTGCGCGCCGGCTATGCCAGCGCCGGCGTGAATGCCACCGTGGTCGACTTCATCGACGACATGGCGCGCGCCTACGCCGAGGCCGACCTGGTGATCTGCAGGGCTGGCGCCATCACCGTGTCGGAACTGACGGCGGCGGGCGTGGCCAGCGTGCTGGTTCCCTTCGTGGCCAGCACCACCAGCCACCAGCGCGACAACGCCAAATGGATGGCGCAGCAGCACGCGGCGGTCCATCTGCCGCAAACCGAATTGAACGCGCAGGCATTGGCCGACTTGCTGGTGTCGCTGGACCGCGACGAGTGCAGCAGGATGGCGCAGGCCGCGCATGCCGTCGGCCGCCGCAACGCCAACGAGGCGATTGCCGGCGTACTCGAACAACTCGCAGGATCGGATAAATAATGCAACACAAGATCAAGAACATTCACTTCGTCGGCATCGGCGGCAGCGGCATGAGCGGCATCGCCGAAGTGCTGCTCAACCTGGGCTACAAGGTGTCCGGCTCGGACCTGGGCAGCAATGCCGCCACCCAGCGCCTGGAAAGCCTGGGCGCCAAGGTCCTGCTGGGCCACGCCGCCGAATACGTCAAGGATGCCGACGCGGTCGTGACCTCGACCGCGGTCCAGTCCAGCAATCCGGAAGTGATCGCCGCGCGCGCCGCGCGCATTCCCATCGTGCCGCGCGCGATCATGCTCGGTGAACTCATGCGCCTCAAGCGCGGCATCGCGATTGCCGGCACTCACGGCAAGACCACCACCACCAGCCTGGTCGCATCCGTGCTGGCGCAGGGCGGGCTGGACCCGACCTTCGTGATCGGCGGACGCCTCAACAGCGCCGGCGCCAACGCCAAGCTGGGGCAGGGCGAGTACCTCGTGGCCGAAGCCGACGAGTCGGACGCCTCCTTCCTGAACCTGTCGCCGATGATCGAGGTGATCACCAACATCGATGCCGATCACATGGACACCTACGAGCACGATTTCTCCAAGCTCAAGCAAGCCTTCGTGAACTTCACGCACCGCCTGCCGTTCTATGGCCGGGTGATGCTGTGCATCGACGACAAGAACGTGCGCGACATCCTGCCGTTCGTGACCAAGCCGGTCACCACCTACGGCTTTTCCGAGGAAGCGCAAGTGCGCGCCATCGACGCCAGCGCCATCGGCCTGCAGATGCACTTTACCGTGGTGCAGGAAGGCTTTCCGGACACCCAGTTCATCCTCAATCAGCCAGGCATGCACAATGTGCTCAACGCCTGTTCGGCCATTGCGATCGCACGCGAGATCGGCATTCCCGACAGCGCCACCCAGCAGGGCCTGGCCGACTTCACCGGCGTGGGCCGCCGCTTCACGCGCTACGGCGAAGTTAGCATTCCCGGCGGCGGCACGTTCGCGCTGGTGGACGACTTCGGCCACCACCCGGTCGAGACCGAAGTGACCCTGGCCGCCGCGCGCGCCGCCTATCCGGGCCGCCGCCTGGTGCTGGCCTTCCAGCCGCACCGCTACACCCGCACCCGCGACCTGTTCGAGGACTTCGTCAAGGTCCTGTCCAAGCCGGACGTGCTGCTGCTGGCCGATGTGTATCCGGCCGGCGAACAGCCGATCGTGGCAGCCGATGGCCGCGCGCTGGCGCATGCACTGCGCGTGAACGGCGACATCGAACCGATTTTCGTCGAGGCGATTGCCGACATGCCGGCTTCCGTCATGAAGGTCGTGCAGGACGGCGACGTGGTCATCACCATGGGCGCCGGTTCGATCAGCGGCATTCCCAACAAACTGACTTCCTACGAGGCTTAAATCGTGAGCTCCCCATCCACCTTCGACCCCAAGGCGCTCGGCAAAGTCGGCGTGCTGTTTGGCGGCCGCTCGGCCGAACGCGATGTGTCGATCATGTCCGGTACCGGCGTGCTGGCTGCGCTCAAAAGCCGCGGCGTGGACGCGCATGGTTTCGATCCGTCCCAGCGCAGCCTGGCCGAACTGGCCGCCGAAGGCTTCGACCGCGTGTTCATCGCGCTGCACGGCCGCTTCGGCGAAGACGGCAGCCTGCAGGGCGCGCTCGAGCAGCTCGGCATTCCCTACACCGGCAGCGGCGTGCCGGCCTGCGCCATCGCCATGGACAAGATCACCACCAAGATCAT
>CAMLHI010000227.1 GCA_946479705.1 uncultured Oxalobacteraceae bacterium | reverse complement strand
GGCGACCCGGTCATGTACCAGCACATCTTCTGGTTCTTCGGCCACCCCGAGGTGTACATCATGATTCTGCCGGCCTTCGGCATCGTCTCGCAAATCCTGCCGGCTTTTGCTCGCAAGCCGCTGTTCGGCTACGCCTCGATGGTCTACGCGACCGCCTCGATCGCGATTCTGTCCTTCATCGTCTGGGCCCACCACATGTTCACCACCGGCATGCCGGTGACCAGCCAGCTGTTCTTCATGTACGCCACCATGCTGATCGCGGTGCCGACCGGCGTGAAAGTGTTCAACTGGGTCGCCACGATGTGGAAGGGCTCGATGACCTTCGAAACCCCGATGCTGTTCTCGGTGGGCTTCATCTTCGTGTTCACCATGGGCGGCTTCACCGGCCTGATCCTGGCCGTGACCCCGATCGACATCCAGCTGCAGGACACCTACTATGTGGTGGCGCACTTCCACTACGTGCTGGTGGCCGGTTCCCTGTTCGCCCTGTTCGCCGGCTTCTACTACTGGTCGCCGAAGTGGACCGGTCACATGTACAGCGAACTGCGCGGCAAGATCCACTTCTGGGCATCGCTGATCACGTTCAACATCACCTTCTTCCCGATGCACTTCCTGGGTCTGGCCGGCATGCCGCGCCGCTACGCCGACTACCCGGCGCAGTTCACGGACTTCAACACCATCGCCACCATCGGCGCCTTCGGTTTCGGCCTGTCGCAGGTGTACTTCCTGTTCTTCGTGATCCTGCCGACTATCCGTGGCGGCGCGAAAGCGGCCGACAAGCCATGGGATGGCGCCGAAGGCCTGGAGTGGACCGTGCCGAGCCCGGCACCGTTCCACACCTTCGAAACGCCACCGCTGGTGAAATAAGTTGCACCCGCGGGAGCGTGGCAAGTCCGCGCTCCCGCCCTTGAGGTAAACAATATGACTGCGCCGAAAAAGCCGAACAACCTCAAAACGGGCCTGATCCTGGGCGGCATCGCCCTGTTCTTCTTCGTGATGGTGTTCGTCAAGCGCATCTGGCTGAGCTGAAATGAGCGAGCAGCAAACGCCCCAGTCGCCGGGGCAGTACGAGCAGTCCGGCCGCCTCCAGCTCAACCGTACGATGCTGGGCAAGCTGGTGGTGGTGGCGGTGCTGATGTTTGGCTTCGGCTATGCGCTGGTGCCGGTGTACAAGCAAATGTGTGAAGTGTTGGGCATCAACGTCCTGACCCAGCCTGACGGCACGGTCGAACGCGATCCCAACACCCAGATCGACAAGTCGCGCACCATCACGGTGGAGCTAGACGGCAATTCGCAGGGACCGTGGCGCTTTCGCCCGACCACGCGCAGCATCCAGGTCCATCCGGGGGAGCTGGCCACGGTGACGTACGAAGTGGTCAACACCCAGGGACGCACGGTGCAGGCGCAGGCTATTCCCAGCTATGCGCCGCAGTCGGCCACGCCGCATTTCAAGAAAGTCGAGTGCTTCTGCTTCAAGCAGCAGACCTTGAAGGCCCACGAGGCCAGGCAGATGCCGGTGGTGTTCTTCATCGATCCGGCCCTGCCGCGCGAGGTGAAAACCATCACGCTGTCGTACACGTTTTTTGAAGTTGCCGGTACCCAGGCAGCGGCGAAGTAAAGGGGCGGGCAATGCAAGAGTCGGACAAGGTTACGCAACGCAAGGCGTCGTTCGGGGCCACCATGAAAGCGGTGTTCTGGTCGTTTTTCGGCATCCGCAAGCGCAGCGATTACGAGAAGGATTCGGCCAGCCTGAATCCCATCCACGTGATCGTTGCCGGGTTGATTGGCGTGCTGCTGTTTATCGGCGTGCTGGTGGCGCTGGTGCGGGTGGCCGTGAGCCAATAGGGATTTTGCAGTACAAATTATCGTAATAAACTAGCGCAGCAAGCAATTCACCGCATACAAGTTTGATTGAGGAGATGAAGATGAGTTCACCACACGCCGCACCGTACTACTTCGTACCCGGCCCATCCCGCTGGCCGATGATGGCCGGCCTGTCGATGCTGGTCACGATGGTCGGCGCGTCCGGCTGGGTCAATGGCGCCTCCTGGGGCCCGCTGCTCAACATCGCCGGCATCCTGTCGACCATCCTGGTGCTGTACTTCTGGTTCGGCGACGCCATCGGCGAATCCGAAGCGGGCCAGTACGGCCCGCGCATCGACCTGTCCTTCCGCTGGTCGATGAGCTGGTTCATCTTTTCCGAAGTGATGTTCTTCGCCGCCTTCTTCGGCGCGCTGTTCTATGCCCGTTCGATCAGCATGCCCTGGCTGGCTGACCTCGACCATAAAGTCCTCTGGCCCGATTTCGCCGGCCAGTGGGGCAGCGGCGGCCCGGCCGGCGTGGTGGAAAGCTTCAGCACCATGGGTCCATTCCCGATCCCGACCATCAACACCGCGCTGCTGCTGACCTCGGGCGTGACCCTGACCATCTCGCACCACGCCCTGCGCGCCGGCCACCGCGGCCAGACCGCGTTCTGGCTGGCTGCCACCGTGCTGCTGGGCGCGATCTTCATGGGCTTCCAGGCTTACGAATACTCGCACGCTTACAGCGAACTGAACCTGAAGCTGACCTCGGGCATCTACGGTTCGACCTTCTTCATGCTGACCGGCTTCCACGGCTTCCACGTGACCATGGGCGCGATCATGCTGTCGGTGGTGCTGTACCGCGTCATGAAGGGTCACTTCACGCCGGAACATCACTTCGCCTTCGAAGGCGCGGCCTGGTACTGGCACTTCGTCGACGTCGTATGGCTGGGCCTGTACATCGTCGTGTACTGGATGTAAGCAGGACCGGACGGCGAGGGCATGGCCTTCGCCGATTTGGAAGCGGGGGCGTGATCGGCGGGGCACATCGGCCCGTTGACCGTCCCCGTGTTGTTTTGTGGATTAGTGCAGGCCGGTCGGCGCGATCCAGCCCATCTTGTAGGCGCCCATCAGCAGCAGGAACAGGGTGACCGACAGGCCGACCCGCATGGCCAGCGCATGCACGGTGCGGTTGCTCTTGCCCTTGTCGCGCATGAGGAAGAACAGCGCCGACGCCAGGCTGCCAAGAATGCCGATGAAGGCGAGCGCGACCAGGATTTTCATGTTGGGTGTGTTGTCAAATGTGTGAGGCATCATTGTAATGCGTATCGGCTTCCGCTTTCGTGCCATCCCCCTGGTCGCCACCGTGCTGCTGGTCGCGCTCGGGATCTCGCTTGGGCGCTGGCAGGACCGGCGTGCCGCCGAGAAGACCGCGCTGCAAGCCCAGCTGGCCGAACGCGCGCACGGCGAGCCGCTGCAGATCGGCGCCGCGCCCATCGCCGCCGCCGACGTGCAATACCGCCCGGTGCGCGTGACCGGCGAGTTCATGGCCAACTATCCACTGTTCCTCGACAACCGTCCGCTCAAGGGCAAGACCGGCTTCTATTTGCTGATGCCGCTGCGCATCGCCCATTCCGACCGGGTGGTGCTGGTGGCGCGCGGCTGGCTGCCGCGCTACACCGCCGAGCACGACCGCCTGCCCGAGTTCGCCACACCGGCTGGCGAAGTCACCGTGACCGGTACCGCCAGGGACAGCATGGGCCACGTGATGCAGCTGGGCGACGCGCCCGCCATCGCTCCGCGCGCGATCCTGCAAAACCTGGCCGTGGCCGACTTTGCCGCCGCCAGCAAACGTCCAGTGCAACCGTTCTTCATCGAGCAGACGACCCCGGCCACGCCGGACGACCGCATGGAGCGCGACTGGCCCGCCCCCGCGCTCGGGGTCGACAAACACAAGGGCTATGCCTTCCAGTGGTACGCACTGGCAGCCATGGCCGTGATCTTTTTCTTAGTGACAGGATTTCGACGTGCAAGACACCATGAATGAAACGGGCCAGCGCCAGTCTGGCCGCTGGAAACTGCTGGCTGTGCTGTTCGTGTGCGCGGCCCCGCTGATCTTTTCCTACCTGACCTATTACGTCATCAAGCCGAGCGGACGGACCAACTACGGCGCGCTGATCGACCCGCGCCAGTATCCGATTCCCGACCTCAAGGCCACCACCTTGGACGGCAAGCCGAGCGGGCTGGATGCCTACAAGGGCAAGTGGCTGCTGGTGCGAGTCGGCCCGGCCGAGTGCGACGATGCCTGCCGCAAGCAGCTGTTCGCCATGCGCCAGCTGCGCCTGATGCAGGGCAAGGAAATGGAACGCGTCGAGCGTATCTGGCTGATCACCGACGATGCCCCGCTCGACACCATGCTCATGCGCGAATACGACGGCACCCGCCTGCTGCGCGTGCAGCGCGAGGCCGTGCTCAAGTGGCTGCCGGTGGAGCAGCGCGGCAATGCCACCGCGCACATGTTCATGATCGACCCGCTCGGCAACCTGATGATGCGCTTCCCGAAAGACGCCGCCGAGAGCACCGAGAACGCCGCCAAGGTCAAGAAGGACATCGGCAAGCTGCTCAAAGCCTCGGCGATCGGTTAAGCGATGCAACTGTCTTCCGCAGCCCAACTGGCCGTCACCGGCTTGCTGGCGGCCTCGCTGCCGCTGGCGATGGTGTGGATGTCGTCCGACGCCAATAAATACCGCAAACTGGTGTGGGTGACGGCCTTCCTGACCTTCGACCTGATCGTCTTCGGCGCCTTCACCCGCCTGACCGATTCCGGCCTCGGCTGCCCGGACTGGCCGGGCTGCTACGGCGCCGCCAATCCTTTCCTCGCGCATGCACAGATCAGCGCGGCCGAAGCGCTGCTGCCCACCGGGCCGGTGACCGTGCTGAAAGCCTGGATCGAAATGATCCACCGCTTCCTGGCCATGGGCATCGG
>CAMLHI010000226.1 GCA_946479705.1 uncultured Oxalobacteraceae bacterium | reverse complement strand
AAGTCGATCAGGTCGAGCTCCATGCGGCGCAGGCGCAGCTCCAGGTCGGCGCTGTTGGCGGCGTCCATGGCGCCCGGCACCAGGGCGCCGGCCGGGTCCATTGCGCGGTAGGCGTACAGCGGCATCAGGCCAGCCTGTCGGTCAGGTCGACCACGCGCGCGACCTCGTCGAGCGAGGTACCGCCTTCGAGGACGCGGCGCATGCCGTCGTCGACCAGCGTGCGCAGGCCGGCGTTCTTCGCACTGTCGCGCAGCTCGCGCAGCGGCGCGCGGCGGGCGATGGCTTCATCGAGTTCGGCGGACACCTTGAGGATCTCCATGATCGCCATGCGGCCCTTGTAGCCCTGGTGCGCGCAATGTTCGCAGCCCACCGCGCGGCAGATGGTGGCCGGCGCGGCCGTGTCGGCCAGGCCGATCAGGCGCCGCTCGACGCTGTCGGCCACCACCGTCTCCTTGCAGTGCACGCACAGGCGCCGCACCAGGCGCTGGGCGACGATGCCGATGATGTTGCCGGCCATGATGTCGGGCAGGATGCCGATGTCGAGCAGGCGCGAGACCGAGCCGATGGCCGAATTGGTGTGCAGGGTCGAATACACCTGGTGGCCGGTCATGGCGGCCGAAAATGCCATTTCGGCGGTTTCGCGGTCGCGGATTTCGCCCACCAGGATCACGTCCGGGTCCTGCCGCATCATCGAACGGATGCCCTCGGCGAAGCCCATCTTGGCCGACTCGTTGATCGAGGTCTGGCGGATCATGGTCATCGGGTACTCGACCGGGTCTTCGAGGGTCATGATGTTGACCGCCTCGGTGTTGATGTGGTTGAGGATCGAGTACAGCGTGGTGGTCTTGCCGCTGCCGGTCGGGCCGGTCACCAGGATGACGCCGTGCGGACGGGCGATCATCAGCTTGAGCAGGTGCAGTTCGTCTTCGCCCAGTCCCAGGCCATCCAGCGGCACCAGGCCCTTGGCGCGGTCGAGCACGCGCAGCACCATGTTCTCGCCGTGGGTAGTGGGCTGGCTGGAAGCGCGAAAGTCGATCTGGCGACCGGAGAACTTGATCGAGATGCGCCCGTCCTGCGGGGCGCGCGATTCGGCGATGTTCATATTGCTCATCACCTTCAGGCGCACCGCCATCGCCGGCCAGTAGGATTTGTGCAGGCTGCGGATCTGGCGCAGGATGCCGTCGATGCGGTAGCGGATGCGGAGAAAACTCTGCTCCGGCTCGAAGTGGATGTCCGAGGCGCCGTTCTGCACGGCGTCGGCCAGCAGCGCGTCCATCAGGCGCACCATGGGCTGGCTGTATTCGTCGCTGGTGGCGGCCAGGGCGGCGTAATTGACTTCGCCGGTTTCGATCTCCAGCAGGATGCCGTCGATGGACAGTTCGAAGCCGTAGTACTGGTCGATGGCGCGGGTGATGTCGGACTCGTTGACCAGCACCGGCGCAATCGCGATGCCTTTGACGAGCATGGCGCCGATCTGGTCCAGCGCCACCAGGTTGCTGGTGTCGGCCATGGCCAGGACCAGCTTGTCGGTATCGCGCTCGTACACGATGGGGAATACGCGGTAGCGCTTGGCCACGTCCTTCGGGATCAGCTTGAGGGCGATGGCGTCCACCACCAGGTTGCCCAGGTCGGCGCTTTGCTGCTTGAGGTTTTCCGACAGCGCTTCGCGCACCGTGGCCTCGGTGACGAAGCCGAGCGACACCAGCAATTTGCCGAGCGGTTCGGCGCTGCGCTTCTGCTCGATCAGCGCGATGCGCAGCTGGTCTTCGCTGATGACGCCTTTCTGGATCAGCAGTTTGCCGAGCGGGTATTTGGTGTGGTCTGGCATCGGCTCACTGTCCGCCGAGGTCGCGCACGCGCTGGCTCGCGGCGGCGCGGTCGAAGTTAACCGGGCCGGTGCCGGCAAGTGCCATGGCGCGCTGGTAGTAGCCCAAGGCCAGCTTGCCCTGGTTGAGCCGGTCCAGGCCCACCGCCAGGTTGAAGGCGTAGTCCGCGTTGTTGGGCGCGGCCGTGAAGGCGCGGAAGTAGTGCTGCTGCGCATCGCTCCAGCGCTGCTCGCGGGCGTACAGGTTCCCCAGCGCGAACAGGATGCTGGCCGATTCGGGATTGCGTTCGAGCGCCTGGCGCAGGCGGCTTTCGGACTGGCTGGCGTCACCGCCACGCACACCCGCCAGGCCGGCGGCGGCATCGCTGTCGTTCGGGTCGATCTCCAGCAGGCGGCGGTAGATGGCTGCGGCCTGGTCGGGCTGCCTGTCGTGCACGGAGATGGCTGCCATGCCCAACAGTGCGTCGCGGCTGCTGGCGTCGCGCTGCAGCACGCTCTGGTAGTGCTGGCGCGCGCCGGCCAGGTCGCCGCGCTGGAAGGCGGCAAAGCCGCTTTGCAGGCCGGGGTCGATCTGTTCGGCCTGGGTGGCGCGGGCCACGCGGATGGTGCTGTTGTCCGGCTCGACGACGATGCCAGCGCGCGCGGACGTGCGGGTGCGCGGCGCCGGGGCGGCGGCGGGCGCGGGGCCTGCGGCCTGCGGGGCCTGCTGCATGTAGGCGTCCGGCGGCATCTGGCCGCGCGAGTCGGGCGGCATGCCGGCGACAGGGGCCGGTACGCCAGCAGGCGGCAGCGCGGCGGCGCTGACCTGCGGTGCGGCGGGCGGTGGTCCGGCGGGCACGGGCGCGGCGCGAGGCACTCCCTCGATCACTGGAGCGGCCAGCGCCGGCGCGACTGGCGGCGGCAGGTTCTGGCCCGGCATCGGCACCGGCGGCAGGTTGCGGCTCGATCCGGTGCCGTACATCGCGTTCCAGTACAGGTAGCCGAACAGGCCAGCGACGATCGCCAGCCCTCCGCCCAGCGCGCCGAGGCGCATGGCACGCGCGCTCAGGTAGGGCGTGGCGCGGCGTTTCGGACGGGGACGCGGTGGCGGCGGAGGCGGCGGCGCATTGCGCGCGCGCCGCGGCGCTTCGTCCTGCGCGGGGGCGTCGGCGGGCGGCAGATCGAGCGGCGAGAGCGTCATCGCTTCGGCGGCGACGCCGTCGTGCGGCGCCAGTTCGAGCACCTGGTCGTAGGCTTCCGAGGGCTTGCCCGGCTCTTCGTCCGGCAGGTGATTCTGCTTGGCGCGCTCGGCCTTTTTGAGCGCCTGCATCAGGAGGCTCATGTCAGTTCACTTTCGGCGGTTCGGCGTAGGCCGGCGCAGCCGCGCCGTCGGGCAGCAGGTAGCGGTAATCCTTGTAGTCGCCGTTGATGCTGGCGTTCTTGACCACCACCGGGCGGATGAAAATCACCAGCTCGGTCTTGCTGACCTGCTCGTTCCGGTACGAGAACAGGTTGCCGAAGAAGGGCAGGCGGCCGGTGCCGGGAATGGCGTCCTTGGCGTTGTCGACCGAATCCTGCATCAGGCCGCCGAGCACGGAAATGTCGCCGCTGTAGACCTTGAGGATCGACTCGATCTCGCGCGCCTGGATCACCGGCACGCGGCTGATGACCTTGGCGTCGGCCAGCGCGGGATTGGGGTCTTGCACGTAGCCGACGATGCGCGTGATGGTGGGACGCACGTTGAGGGTGACTTCGTCGGTGTCGGCGATCTGCGGCGTCACGCTCATGACGAAGCCGACCGGCACCGTCTCGAGCTTGGACTCGTAGGTGGCCGGCGCGGTGGTGGTGCCGTTGGGGCCGATCACGGCCGGGGTGACCTTGATGCTGAAGAAGACGTTATTGTCGACCACCTTGAGCATGGCGGTCTGGTTGTTGAGCACGCTGATCTTGGGGCTGGACAGTACCTTGACCTTGCCGAACGATTCGAGCAGCTGGATGGCGCTGCTGATATTGCCCAGGGCCGAGGTCGGGTTCACATAGCTGAGCGAGAAGATGCCGGGCGAGGTGCCGACCTGCACGCCCGAGCTGAGCGCGTTGGGACCGACCTGGCGCTGCGAGAGCGAAAACTTGCTGCCCAGGCCACTCCAGTTGATGCCTTGCTGGTACTGGTCGGACAGGCGCACTTCGATCACCGTTGCCTCGATCAGCACCTGGCGCTTGGCGCTGCCGACCACCACGTCGAGGAACTGGCGGATCTTTTCGTGTTGGCGGCCGCTGGCGCGCACAGCGATCAGCCCGCCCTCGGCGTTGACGATCACGGAAGGCAGGTTGCGCTCGCGCTCGCCGCGCGAGGCACCGAAGGCGGCCAGGACATTGTCCGGGGTCGGCTGCGGCGCGGTGGCCGCGTTCGGCTGCTGGCCTTGCGCTTGCTGGCCAGTCTGCTGCTGCGCCTGTTCGGGCTGCTGGGCCTTGATGGTGGTGGGCGCGTCGTTGAGCGTGGTCTCGCGCAGCATGTCGCGAATGTTCTTCTCCAGGCTGCTCCAGAAATTATTATCTGAACGATTCACCACCGAGGTGGTCGAATTGTTATTGCCGCTGCCGCCGCCGGGCGCCACGCCGCCGCTGGTGGTGCCGTTGGCGTTGGTGACGGTGGTGGTGTTGGAGCCGCCGCCGGTGGTGGAAATCTGGGTGGCGATATTCACGCTGCTGTTGGTGCTGCGCGCCATGTTCACGTAGTCGACCTTGTAGTTGCGCCAGACCGGGGTGTCCGGCATCACGGTCAGGGTCGAGCCGTTCAGTTCGTAGCGCATATCCACCTGGCGGGCGATGCGCTCGAGCAGTTGGGGCAGGGTCTGGTCGAGCGCGTTCAGGGTCACCGTGCCTTCGATGCCCGGGTGGACGTCCACGTTCAACCCGGCGTCGCGCGCGAGGGCGAACAGCAGCGACTGGGCCGGCACCTTGTGTACGGTGACGCTATAGGTTTCCAGCTTGGG
>CAMLHI010000225.1 GCA_946479705.1 uncultured Oxalobacteraceae bacterium | reverse complement strand
CCACCACCGCCAGGCCGAGCGGCTGGCGCAGCTCGGCGCCGGCGCCCAGGCCGAGGGCGATCGGCAGCGCGCCCATCAGCGCGGCCAGGGTGGTCATCAGGATCGGACGCAGGCGCAGGATGCAGGCGGCGCGGATCGCCTCGCGCGGGGCCATGCCCTGGCTGCGCTGGGCGTCCAGGGCGAAGTCGATCATCATGATGGCGTTCTTCTTGACGATGCCGATCAGCATCAGGATGCCGATGATGGCAATCATGGTCAGGTCCAGCTTGAACAGGCGCAGGGTCAGCAGCGCGCCCACCGCCGCCGAGGGCAGCCCGGCCAGGATGGTGAGCGGGTGGATGAAGCTTTCGTACAGCACGCCGAGCAGCACGTAGATCACGGCCAGGGCCGCCACGATCAGGATCACCTGGCTCGATTGCGAATCCTGGAACACCGCGGCGTCGCCGCCGTACTTGGTGATGATCGAGGCCGGCAGCTTCATTTCGGTGGCCATGCGGTCGATGGTGGCGGTGGCCGCGCCCAGCGGCACGTCCGGCGCCAGGTTGAACGAGAGCGTGATGGCCTGCAGCTGGCCCTGGTGGTTGACCGCGGTCGGGCCCATGGTGCGCTCGACCGTGGCGAAGGCCGACAGCTGCACCAGCTGGCCGCTCTTGCTGCGCACCGGCACATGGGCCAGGGCGTCGTCGAACTGGCGGTCGGCGCCGGCCGCTTCGAGGATCACGTTGTAGGTCGCCGCCGAGGCATAAATGGAGGAGACCTGGCGTTCGCCGAAGGCGCTGTAGAGCGCGGTGCGCACGTCGCTCATCTGCACGCCCAGCACATTGGCCTTGTCGCGGTCGATGCGCAGGGTGGCCTGCAGGCCGCGGTTCTGCGAATCGCTGGTGACGTCGCGAAAGCGCGGGTCGGCGCGCAGGCGCTCGAGGTATTTATTGGCCCACTCGCCCAGCGTGTCGCCGCTGACGCTTTGCAGGGTGTACTGGTAGCGGCTCTTGCTGGGCCGCCCGCCCAGCTGCAGGTTCTGGGTCGGACTGAGGAACACCTGCATGCCGGCCACCGCGCGGGTGGTCTTGCGCAGGCCGTCGAGCACTTCGGGCATGCTCTTGCGCTGGCCGCGCGGCTTGAGCACCAGGAACATGCGCCCGGTGCTGCCGCCATTGGCGAACATCGTCACGTCCTGCACATTGGGGTCCTTGCGGATGATGTCGCCGGCCTTTTGCTGCAGTTCGAGGAAGGCTTCGCTGGAGGTGTCTTCCGAGGCTTCCATGCTGACCCGGATCTGGCCCAGGTCTTCCTCGGGGAAGAAGCCCTTGGGGATGGTCAGGTACAGCACCACCGTCAGCACGAAGGTGGCCAGGGCCACCAGCAGTACCGCGGGGCGGTGCGCCAGCGCCACGTCGAGGGTTTTTTCGTAGCCGCGGCGGACCTTGTCGAAGCCGGCTTCGAAGTGGCGTCCGATGAAGCTTTTTTCGCCCTCGCCGCTGTCCACATGCGGCGGCAGCAGGCGGCTGGCCAGCATCGGCACCAGGGTCAGCGAGACCAGCGCCGAGACCAGGATCGCCAGGCCGACGATGACGGCGAATTCGTGGAACAGCAGGCCGATCACGCCGGGCATGAAGAAGATCGGGATGAACACCGCCACCAGGGAAATCGAGATCGAGACGATGGTAAAGCCCATCTCGCGCGAGCCAATCAGTGCGGCCTGCAGGGGGTTCTTGCCCATCTCGATGTGGCGCACGATATTTTCCAGCACCACGATGGCGTCGTCGACCACCAGGCCGACCGCGAGGGTGATGCCGAGCAGGGACACGTTGTCGAGGCTATAGCCGAGCCAGTTGAGCAGGGCCAGCGCGCCCAGCAGCGAGATCGGCATCGTCACGGCGGGAATGAAGGTGGCGCTGGCGCGGTGCAGGAACAGGAAGATCACCAGCACCACCAGGCCGACCGTCAGGGCCAGGGTCAGGTTGACGTCGTGGATGGCTTCGCGGATCGATACCGAGCGGTCGTTGACCAGGTTGATCTTGATCGAGGCCGGCAGCTGGGCCTGGAAGCGCGGCAGCAGCTGGCGCACCGCATCGACCACCTGCACCGTATTGGCATTGGGCTGGCGCTGCACCAGCAGCACGATGGAGCGCTCGCCGTTGTAGAAGCCGGCCGCCTTGACCGACTGGAAGCTGTCCTCCACGCTGGCGACCTCCTTCAGGCGCACGGCCTGACCGTTGCGGGTGGCCACGATCAGGTCGGAAAAGGCGGCCGCGTTCATCAGCTGCGGATTGCCCTGGATGGTCAGGGTCTGGCTGGGGCCGTCGAGCACGCCCAGCGGGGCGTTGGAATTGGCCGCGCGCAGGGCCGTGGCCAGTTCGTCCATCGACAGGTCGCGCGCGGCCATCAGCGCGGCATGCGCGCGCACCCGCACGGCGAAACGCTTCTGGCCATTCACGCTGACCTGGGCCACGCCGGGCAGGGTCGACAGGCTCGGGGCGACCAGATTCTCGGCGTAGTCGTTC
This sequence comes from uncultured Oxalobacteraceae bacterium, assembly GCA_946479705.1. Next base: position 2,314 of record CAMLHI010000225.1, on the reverse strand, counting down.
AGTTCCGACAGGCTCATCGAGGGCGAATTCATGGTCATGAACAGCACCGGCGCATCGGCCGGGTTGACCTTGCGGTAGGACGGCAATTCCGTCATTTCCTGCGGCAGCTGGCGCTGCGCGCCCAGGAGGGCCGCCTGCACGTCGACGGCGGCCGCGTTGATGTCGATGCTGGGGTCGAATTCCAGGGTCAGCGAGGTCGAGCCCTGGGTGCTGGTGGAGGTGATCAGGCCGATGCCGGCGATGGTGGAAAACTGTTTTTCCAGCGGCAGCGCCACCGAGGAAGCCATGGTTTCCGGACTGGCGCCGGACAGGTTGGCCTGGACGTTGATGACCGGGGTGTTATAGCTCGGCAGCGCGGCCACCGGGATCTTGGTGTAGGCCAGCAGGCCGACCAGGATCAGGCTGATCGACAGCAGCACCACCATCACCGGGCGGCGGATACACAGTTCGGACAGGTTCATCGCAGCGCCACCGCGGTCGGCTGCCCGGCGCGCGCACCCGGGCCGCCGCCGGCCAGGCGCACCTTGGCGCCGGGACGCAGGTTCTGCTTGCCTTCGGTAATCACGCGCTCGTCGCCGGTGAGGCCCGCTACCGCGGCGTTCAGGCCGAAGCCGTGCAGGCGCGTGACCGGCACCTGGCGCGCGTTCTTGTCGGCGTCGACCACGTAGACGAAGCTGCCGCGGGTGCTGGTGATGATGGCCGCCTGCGGGATCACCACCGCGTTTTTCAGGGTCTGGACGGTGACGCGGGTGTCGACATACTGGCCCGGCCACAGGGCGCTGTCGCGGTTGTCGAAGCGAGCCTTGACGCGGATGGTGCCGGCCTGGGCGTTGACGCTGTTGTCGATGAAGCCCAGGGTGCCGCGCACCTGGCGCGCGCCGGCACCCGCCTCGACCTGCACCGCGCCGGCCTGGCTGGCCGCCAGCAGCGCCGGCAGCGCGCTCTCGGGCAGGGTGAAGGCGACATTGATCGGGTCGAGCTGAGTAATGGTGGTGAGCGAGGTGGCCAGCTGCACCAGGCTGCCCGGATAGACGTCGATGGCGCCGACCCGCCCGGCCATGGGCGCGCGGATGCTGCCGTAGCTGGCCGTCACGCCTTGCGCCTTGAGCGCGGCGCGGTCGGCGGCCAGTTGGGCGCGCGCCGCGTCGAACTGGCTGCGCAGGGTGTCGACGGCGCTCTGGGCGATGAATTTTTGCGCCACCAGTTCTTCGCTGCGCTTGAGCTGGCGTTCCAGGTCGGCCAGCGCGGCCTGGCTGCGCGCCACCTGGGCCTGGGCCTTGTCCACATTGGCCACGTCGCCGCGGTCGTCCAGGGTAAACATCAGCTGGCCTTCCTTGACGAACTGGCCTTCCTTGACGTGCACCTTGCGGATGGTGCTGACGGTCTGGGGATGCAGGTCGACCGTCGACAGCGGCGTGACGGTGCCGTTCGACTGCAGCACCACCGGCACGTCCTGGCGCTGCGGCGCCACCACGTTGACCACGGTGGGCGCCTGATTGCCGCCCTTGGCGCCGGCCGCCGCGGCGCTGTGCGGTTCAGGATTGTGGCCCAGGTACCAGGCGGCCCCGCCGACGATGGCCGCCGCCGCTGCCCATGCTGCTATGTTCTTGTTTTTCATAGTGTTCGAGGTTTAACGCTTGCCCTGGTAGTGCTCCGGCAGGATCAGGGTCACTTCCAGGCCGCCATCGGCGATGTTGGCCAGGGCGATGCTGCCGCCGTGCTGCTCGGCGATATTGCGGGCGATGGTCAGCCCCAGCCCGGTGCCGCCGGATTCGCGCGAGCGCGAACTTTCGACCCGGTAGAACGGTTCGAACACGCGCGCCAGCTCGGCCTGGGCGATGCCGGGACCCTTGTCGCGGATGCGGATGCGCGCGGTGCCGTTGAAGCCCTCCACCAGCACGCGGGCCTGGTGGCCGTACTTGACGGCGTTGTCGATCAGGTTGACGAAGCAGCGCCGCAGGGCCAGCGGACGGCCCATCAGCGCCATGCCGGCGCTGCCCTCGACGTCGACCTGCTGGCCGGCGTCGCTGGCGTCGTCGCAGACCGAGGCCAGCAGCGAATCGAGGTCGAGCTTTTGCAGCTGCTCGCTGGTGGTGTCGGTGCTGCGCGCCAGTTCCAGCCCTTCACGCACCATCGCCTGCATGGCCGAGAGGTCTTCGACCAGGCGCGCCTGCAGTTCGGCGTCGCCGACTTTTTCCAGGCGCAGGCGCATGCGCGTGAGCGGGGTCTGCAGGTCGTGGGTGATGGCCGCCAGCATCTGGGTGCGCTGGAAAATGTACTGGCGCACGCGCGCCTGCATGGCGTTGAAGGCGGC
>CAMLHI010000224.1 GCA_946479705.1 uncultured Oxalobacteraceae bacterium | reverse complement strand
GCCAGGTGAGGGCGCTGACCGAGCGGCCTTTCCTGATCAACCTGTTTGTGCAGGAAACGCCCGCGCCATCCCAGGAAGAGGTGGATCGGGCGGTCGAGCTGCTGCGGCCGATCTGGCAGGAACGGCTCGGCTGGTCATCCTTGCCGCTGCCGGCCAAGTGGTGCGAAGACTTCCACGCGCAGTTCGACACCCTGATCGAACTGCGTCCGGCCGCTGCCAGTTTCACTTTCAACATCCTGACTCCGGGCCAGGTGGAGCGCCTGCACGACGCCGGCATTGCCGTGATCGGCACCGTGACCACGGTCGATGAAGCCCTCGCCTGGCAGGACATCGGCGCCGATGCCGTGGTTGCTTCAGGCGTGGAGGCGGGCGGCCATCGGGGAACCTTCCTCGGACCGCAGGAAGAAGCGACCCTGAGCGCGCGCGAACTCTGGCCGCTGGTGGCCGAGGCTGTCGATATTCCGGTCATTGCCGCAGGCGGCATCATGACGGGCGTGGACGTCAACGATGCACTGGCGGCGGGGGCGAAAGCGGTGCAGATGGGCACGGCGTTCCTGGTGTGTGAGGAATCCGGCATCAACAACGCCTGCAAGAACCGGCTGATCAAGGCGGGGCAGACCCCTACCCATTTGACCCGGACGTTTTCCGGCCGCTACGCGCGCGGCCTGGAGAACGACTTCATGCGCCAAATGAAAGCTGTTGAGGCGCAAATTCCGGCGTATCCTGTTCAGAATGCATTGACTACGAGCATTAGGGCAGCGGCAGCCGAACTGGGCGACACGGATTTGATGTCGCTGTGGGCCGGCGCCGAGGTCAAGCGGGCGCGGCCGATGAAGGTGGCCAAGCTGATGGTGCAGCTGGTAGCGGAGATGCGCACCGAATAAACCGGAACGAGGGCAGGCATTGGAATCGGCAGGCGAGTACGACTACATCATCATTGGTGCCGGCACGGCCGGCTGCCTGCTGGCCAACCGTCTCACGCGCGACCCCAAGGTGGAGGTGCTGCTGATCGAAGCCGGCGGCAAGGACGATTACCTGTGGATTCACATTCCGGTCGGGTATCTGCGCTGCATCGACAATCCGCGCACCGACTGGCTCTACCGCACCGAGCCGGACCCGGGCCTGGGCGCGCGCGCACTGCTTTATCCACGCGGCAAAGTGCTGGGCGGCAGCTCGTCGATCAATGGGATGATCTACATGCGCGGCCAGTCGCATGACTACGATCACTGGGCGGCGCTGACGGGCGATCCGTCCTGGGCCTGGGACCAGGTGTTGCCGATCTTCAAGAAAAGTGAAGACCATTACGGCGGCGCCAATGCCCTGCATGGTGCCGGCGGCGAGTGGCGTGTGGAAAAACAGCGCTTGCGCTGGGACATCCTCGACGCCTTTCGCGATGCCGCCGAGCAGGCAGGCATTGGCCGCTGCGCCGATTTCAATGGCGGCGACAATGCCGGCAGCGCTTACTTCGACGTCAACCAGAAGCGCGGCATCCGCTGGAACGCGGCCAAGGCCTTCCTGCGCCCGGCCGCCAAGCGCCACAATCTCACCATCATGACTGGCTGCCATGTCGACCGGCTATTGATCGAGGAGGGCAAGGTGTGCCGCGGCATCGATTTTACCGGCGGCGGTACGGCCTGGCGCGCGACGGCGCACCGCGAAATGCTGCTGGCGGCGGGCGCAGTCGGTTCGCCGGCTATCCTGCAGCGCTCGGGAATCGGTGCGCCTGCCGAACTGGCGCGCCACGGCGTTCCGCTCGAGCACGATCTGCCGGGAGTCGGCGAGAATCTGCAGGACCACTTGCAGTTGCGCACCATCTACAAGATCCGTGGGGCACGCACGCTCAACACCACGGCCGCCACCTGGCTTGGCCGCATGAAAATCGGGCTCGAATACGCCTTTTTTCAGAGCGGACCGATGTCGATGGCGCCCTCGCAGCTGGGCACCTTCGCGCGCTCCGACCCGGGCCAGGCCACGCCGAACCTGCAATACCATGTGCAGCCCTTGTCGCTGGAAAAGTTCGGCGACCCGCTGCACGCCTTTCCCGCCTTCACCGCCAGCGTGTGCAATCTGCGTCCGATCTCACGCGGGCACGTGCGCATTGCCTCGGCGGATAGCGAAGCGGCGCCGAAAATCACCCCGAACTACCTGAGTACGGCGGAAGACCGCGCGGTCGCGGCCGACGCCATCCGCCTGACCCGCAGGATTGCCGCGGCCCCGGCGCTGGCCACCTACCAGCCTGAAGAGTACAAGCCGGGCGTGCAATACCAGAGCGACGCCGAACTGGCCGAAGCGGCAGGGCAGATCGGCACCACGATTTTTCACCCGGTCGGCACCTGCAAGATGGGCCGGACCGACGATCCGCTCGCCGTGGTCGACAGCCAGTTGCGTGTCATCGGTATTGCCGGCCTGCGCGTCGTCGACGCTTCCATCATGCCCACCATCACCTCGGGCAATACCAACTCGCCAACTTTGATGATCGCGGAGAAGGCTGCCCAGCTAATCGTATCGTCGCGCTGACACCGGTGGATTTACTGTATTGTGACAAAAAGCTAATCTGTGTAAGATCAAGCAAAAGGTTGTCAAAGCAGTAAATCCATCGGGAGACACCATGGCGGACGTCATTCTGGAAACGCGGCAGCTCTCCAAGGAATTCAAGGGCTTCACTGCGGTCAACGGCGTCAATCTCCAGGTCGAACGCGGCCACATCCACGCGCTGATCGGCCCGAACGGGGCCGGCAAGACCACCTGCTTCAACCTGCTGACCAAGTTCCTGGTGCCCACTTCCGGGCAGATCCTGTTCAACGGGCGCGACATCACCGCCGCCCAGCCGGCCCAGATCGCCCGCATGGGCATCATCCGTTCCTTCCAGATTTCCGCCGTGTTTCCGCACCTGACCGTGTTGCAGAATGTGCGCATCGGCCTGCAGCGCGAGCTGGGAACGTCCTTCCATTTCTGGCGCAGCGAGCGCTCGCTCGACCGCCTCAACGAACGCGCCATGGAGTTGCTGGCCGAGGTCGACCTGAGCAGCTTCGCCGACACCGTCACCATCGACATGCCCTACGGCCGCAAGCGCGCCCTGGAAATTGCCACCACCCTGGCCATGCAGCCGGAACTGATGCTGCTCGACGAGCCGACCCAGGGGATGGGCCACGAAGACGTGCACCGGGTGACGGAGCTGATCAAGAAAGTGTCGGCCGGGCGCACGATCCTGATGGTCGAACACAATATGAACGTGGTGTCCGGCATCTGCGACCGGATTTCCGTGCTGCAGCGCGGCGCCTTGCTGGCCGAGGGCAGCTATGCCGAAGTGTCGCGCAATCCGCAGGTGATGGAAGCCTACATGGGCACGACCGCCGAAGGAGTGCACTGATGAGCGCGGCGCTGGAGATCAGCAATCTGCAAGCCTGGTACGGCGAATCGCACATCCTGCACGACGTCAGCCTGGCGGTGCAGCCGGGCGAAGTCGTCACGCTGTTGGGCCGCAATGGCGCCGGCCGCACCACGACCTTGCGGGCGATCATGGGATTGACGGGCGCGCGCAAGGGCTCGATCAAGATCAATGGCGTGGAAGCGATCGGCTTGCCGACCCACAAAATTGCCCACTTGGGAGTCGGCTACTGCCCGGAAGAACGCGGCATTTTTGCCTCCCTGTCGACCGAGGAAAACCTGATGCTGCCGCCGCGCCTGAAGGGCAGCGGCAACGGCATGTCGGTCGACGAGATTTACCAGATGTTCCCCAATCTGCTCGAGCGCCGCAACAGCCAGGGCACCCGCCTGTCTGGCGGGGAACAGCAAATGCTGGCGGTGGCGCGCATTCTGCGCACCGGCGCGCGCCTGCTCCTGCTCGATGAAATTTCCGAAGGGCTGGCCCCGGTGATCGTGCAGGGCCTGGCGCGCATGATTACCACCCTCAAGGCCAAGGGCTACACGATCGTGATGGTGGAACAGAACTTCCGCTTCGCCGCGCCGCTGGCGGACCGGTTTTATGTGGTGGAGCACGGCCAGATTGTCGAAACCGTTGCTGCCGCTGAATTGGCAGCCAAGATGCCGGTATTGACCGAGCTGCTTGGCGTCTAGAACCCAGGACGGAGACTTTATGAAACAGCAAGCTATTGCCATTGCAGTGAGCACCCTGTGTGCGCTCGGCGCCGCGCTTCCCGCGCAGGCGCAAGTATCCGGGGACGTCATCAAGATCGGCATGATTACCGACATGTCCGGCCTGTATGCCGACATCGACGGCAGCGGCGGCGCCGAAGCCGTCAAGATGGCGATTGCCGACATGGGTGGCGCCATCAACGGCAAGCCGATCCAATTTATTTCCGCCGACCACCAGAACAAGGCCGACATCGCCGGCAGCAAGGCGCGCGAGTGGTTCGACCAGCAGGGCGTCGACATGCTGATCGGCGGCACCAATTCCGGCGCCGCCCTGGCCATGGCCAAGGTGGCGGCCGACAAGAAAAAAGTCTTCGTCTCGATCGGTGCCGGCTCGGCCCGCCTGACCAATGAAGAATGCACGCCCTACACCGTGCATTACGCCTACGACACGGTGGCGCTGGCGCGGGTGACCGGCGGCACCATCGTCAAGCAGGGCGGCAAGAACTGGTTCTTCCTGACCGCCGACTACGCCTTCGGCCATTCGCTGGAAAAAGACACGGGCGACGTGGTCAAGGCGGCCGGCGGCAAGGTGCTGGGCGCGGTGCGCCATCCGCTATCGGCCTCGGACTTTTCCTCCTTCCTGCTGCAGGCACAGGCAAGCAAGGCGCAAATCCTCGGCCTGGCCAATGCCGGCGGCGACGCCATCAATGCCATCAAGGCGGCCAA
>CAMLHI010000223.1 GCA_946479705.1 uncultured Oxalobacteraceae bacterium | reverse complement strand
GCGACTTGTGCATCAGGATGTAGGACACGCCGGTGATCGGCCAGCTGTTCTTGCCTGGCTGGTCGGTCAGCACCACGGCGAAGCCGGGGGTTCTGGTCCAGTCGGCCGAGGCGGCGGCAGCCTTGAAGTTGTCGTCGTCCGGCTGCAGGAACACGCCATCCTTGTTCTTGAGCTGGGTGTGGGCGATCTTGTTCTTCTTGGCATAGGCCCACTCGACGTAGCCGATCGCACCCTTGATGCGCTGCACGTTGGCGGCCACGCCGTCATTGCCCTTGCCGCCCACGCCCACGGCCCACTTCACGGCCGCGTCGGCGCCGATCCTGGTCTTGAATTCCGGGCTGGTCTTGGACAGGAAGTCGGTGAACAGGAAGGTGGTGCCGGAACCGTCGGCGCGGTGCACCACGGTGATGTCTTCGGCCGGCAGGGCCACGCCCGGGTTCAGGGCGGCGATTTCAGGGGCATTCCACTTGGTGATCTTGCCCAGGTAGATGTCGGCCACGACCGGGCCGGTCAGCTTGAGCTGGCCCGGGGCGATCCCGGTCAGGTTGACCACGGTGACGACGCCACCCATGATGGCCGGGAACTGCATCAGGCCCGACTCGTCCAGCTCGGCCGCTGGCAGCGGCTTGTCGGAGGCACCGAAATCGACGGTCTTGGCCTTGATCTGCTTGATGCCGGCACCCGAACCGACCGACTGGTAGTTCAGGCCATTGCCGGTCTTGGCCTTGTAGGTTTCCGCCCATTTGGCGTAGACCGGATAGGGGAAGGTTGCGCCAGCGCCAGTGATATCGGCTGCCATCGAAGAACCCATCGCGACCAGCGCCGATGCGCCGACGAAGAGGGAAGCCAACAGCTGTTTCATTCGCATATCAATTCCTTAGTGGTTGAACAACATGAATTGCTGTGCAGTCTACTGGGCAAATATGACGTGTTTATGACATGGGGGAGCGGGGATGAAAAAGAGTGGAAAGCACAGGTTTGCGGGGCATGATACGCTGCGACCATGGGAAAGCGATGTCACACAAATAAGATTACCTGTCACATACTTGTCACATTCGCTGGGTATAGTTAATGGAGCACAATAATTACACCCCGTCCCGAGAAAATGACACGATGAAAACGTTACCTACGGCAGAAATGAGCAAGGCAGCGATCTTCCTCGACCGCGAACTGTCGCAATTGCAATTTAACCGCCGCGTCCTGGCCCAGGCCGAGGACGAACGCATCCCGCTGCTGGAACGGCTGCGCTATCTCTGCATCGTCAGCAACAATCTGGACGAATTTTTCGAAGTGCGCGTGGCCAGCCTGCTGGCCAAAGGCAACCTGAGCGAAAACCCGCCGCTGGCGGCCGACCTGGAACGCATCAGCGCCGAGTGCCACGCCCTGGTCGTTCAGCAATACCAAATCCTCAACCAGGAAGTGCTGCCGCAGCTGAACGCAGCCGGCGTGCACCTGGTGCGCCACACCGACCGCAATCCGGCCCAGCGCGCCTGGGTCAAGGAGTATTTCGAACGCGAGGTGCGGCCCCTGCTCACCCCGATCGGCCTGGACCCGGCCCATCCCTTCCCCCAGGTGGTCAACAAGAGCTTGAACTTCATCGTCTCGCTGACGGGCAAGGATGCGTTCGGACGCGGCTCGGCCATTGCCATCGTCAAGGCACCGCGCGTGCTGCCGCGCGTGATCCGCCTGCCCGATGAACTGTCGACCGACGGAGTATCGTTCTGTCTGCTTTCCTCGATCATCCACTCGCACATCGAAGACCTGTTCACCGGGCGCGACGTGATCGCCTATTCGCAGTTCCGGGTCACGCGCGACAGCGACCTGTGGGTCGACGAGGAAGAAGTCAAGAACCTGCGCCAGGCCCTCAAGGGCGAACTGCAGGGCCGCCAGTTCGGCACCTCGGTGCGCCTGGAAGTGGCGAAGAACTGCCCGCCCGAACTGTCGCAATTCCTGCTCGACCAGTTCGCCCTGTCCAAGAGCCGCCTGTACGAGGTGGACGGCCCGGTCAACCTGGTACGCCTGGCCGAGCTGATCGACCACGTCAAGGTGCCGTCGATGCGCTTTCCGCCCTTCGTGGCCGGGATGGCGCACAAGACCGCCAACCTGGATATCTTCAGCCAGCTGCACAAGCACGACATTATGCTGCACCACCCCTACCAGTCCTTCCAGACCGTGGTGGACTTCATCCACGTGGCCGCCAACGACCCGCAGGTGGTGGCCATCAAGCAAACCATCTACCGCACCGGCGCGCACTCGGACCTGATGGAAGCGCTGATGTCGGCCGCGCGCCAGGGCAAGGAAGTCACCGTCATCCTGGAACTGATGGCGCGCTTCGACGAGGAAGCCAACATCAACTGGGCCGACAAGCTCGAACAGGCTGGCGCGCAAGTGGTGTACGGCATCGTCGGCCTCAAGACCCATGCCAAGATGGCGCTGGTGATCCGGCGCGAAGAGGCCGGCCTGCAGTTCTATGCCCACCTCGGCACCGGCAACTATCACCTGACCACCACCCGCCTGTACACCGACTTCGGCCTGCTGACGGCCAGGCAGGATCTCGGTTCCGACGTCAACGAAGTGTTTCTGCACCTGACCAGCCTGACCAAGCCGAAAAAGCTCAACCACCTGTGGCTGGCGCCATTCTCGCTGCAGAGCGAGATCATCAAGGCGATCCGCAACGAGGCCAAGATCGCCAAGGCTGGCCGGCCCGGCCGCATCATCATCAAGATCAACGCCCTGGTGGACGAATCGGTGATCCGCGCGCTGTACGCGGCCTCGCACGACGGCGTCAAGATCGAGCTGATCGTGCGCGGCGCCTGCACCCTGCGCCCCGGCGTGCCCGGGCTGTCGGAGAATATCCGGGTACGCTCCGTGATCGGGCGCTTCCTGGAACACAGCCGCATCTATTACTTCCGCAACGACCTCAAGCACGACGTCTACCTGGCCAGCGCCGACTGGATGAGCCGCAACCTGTTCCGCCGCATCGAAGTGGCGTTTCCGGTCCTCGACAAGGCGCTCAAGCGGCGCGTCATCACGGAAGGATTGAACCCCTACCTGAAAGACAATTCAAACGCCTGGGAGCTGCAGCCGAACGGCCAGTACCTGCGGCGCAAGGGCCGCGGCGCGCTGGTGTTTTCGGCCCAGCAGCATCTGATGGACCTGCACGGCACCACGACGCCGGTGGCGCCGGCAGCCTGACTGGGAAGGAGAAAGCGATGGACCTGATTTTATGGCGCCATGCCGAAGCGCTGGATGCGCTGGCGGGAGAAGACGACCTGGAGCGAGCGCTGACGTCCAAGGGGCAGAAGCAGGCCAAGCGCATGGCCGAATGGCTGACCTGGCAGCTGCCGGAGAGCTGCCGGGTGCTGGTCAGCCCGGCCCTGCGCACGCGCCAGACGGCCGAGGCGCTGCAGCGCAAGTTCAAGATCGTGCCGGAACTGGCGCCCGGCGCCGATGCCGAGGACGTGCTGCTGGCGGCCAACTGGCCGAATGCGAAGGAGCCGGTGCTGGTGGTCGGGCACCAGCCCACCCTGGGCCAGGTGGCGGCGCTGATTTTGTCGGGCCAGCCGCAGGATTGGCAGATCAAGAAAGCCGCGGCCTGGTGGTTCGTGCGGCGCGACCCGCTCGATCCCTACAGCGTGTACCTGAAAACGGCGATCGGGCCGGAACTGATTCTCAAATAAATTGGGCGCCGCGAAAAACCGTAGCGAGCGCCGCAAGGTTCGTTCGAGAAGCGCAGCCGTACGAAGGTACGGTGAGCATCGCAGGACGAAGATTGCGGCGCGCAGTAGGTTTTTCGGGGTGCCCAACTGATGCGTCCTTGAACTACCTGCGCCATCTGCTAGATTTAAATCATTACAAGCAAATGGAGGGGTCGGACGTTCCCGATCGAAGATCATGTGGGAAATGTTTGTCTTTGCTACCTTGGCTGGCCTGTTTGGGATCGTGCTGTACGAGCTGATCGAAGACGTTCGCAACCGGAACAAGCGCATGCATGACCGCTATCACGAATAGCATCGGGTCCCAGCGGCCCAGAAAAAGAAGCGGCGACACCTTTATGGTTCGCCGCTTTTTTATTTATTAATTTATAAAAATTCTTTTCTATCAATTGAATTAAGCAACGCGCCGCTTATTTATTATTTTATTGAGATTATTTTCTACCAATTGAATTGATCATTGCGCCGCTTTCAGCGTTCCCATTCGCCCGACGAAAATACTTTATTATATTTCCTAAATAATAATTTTTAATTCCGTTGGGAAATAACAACTAGCTATTACTCCGCGCTCCGCTACCATGTGGCTCCCGGGCGTCGAAGCCCTCCACCCATGCTTGTGGCCGTCGTCGCACCCTCGCTTGCAGTATTTGTGACCAGTTTTCTTATGAACGTAAATAGCATCGCATTTCGCCTGAATTTAAGATTCATGGTTATTATCACCACATTGCTGGCCATATTCGGCGGATTGAATTACATCAAGACCAAAGGCGAACGTGAAGCGGACATTGAGGAGCAGGTGCAGTCGGCAATCAGCCGAATGAAAATGAATTTGCCGACCGCTATTTGGAATTCCGATAAGCCGGGAATCGGCCAGGGAGTCCGCGCCGAAATGTCGGCCGGTTTTATCGTTGGGATTACCATCAGCAAAGGCAGCAAGATCATCGAGCGCACCGGACGCGCGGCGGACGGCTCGGTCAGCGTCGGTGCGGGAACGCCACTTGCCGCCGATGCCAGCCGTACCGCCAAGCTGGTCTTCATGGAAGACGGCAAGGCCAACGAGGTCGGCGACGTTACCGTCTACATCGCCTACAAGGACATGCTGGCCGCCCTGC
>CAMLHI010000222.1 GCA_946479705.1 uncultured Oxalobacteraceae bacterium | reverse complement strand
TTGTCCTGGAAGTGCAGGAACCAGTCCTTGCCGTCCGGCGCCGTCACCCAGGCGCCCTGGTGCGGGCCGTTGACCGCCGTGTCGCCCTGGGCGAGCACCACGCGCGACTCGTACGGCCCGCCGATGGCGCGCGAGCGAAATACCGTCTGGTAGCCCATTTCGACCCCGCCGGCCGGCGCGAACACGTAGTACCAGCCCTTGGACTTGTACAGCTTCGGCCCTTCCAGGGTGTGCAGGCCGGGGTAGCTCTTGCCGTCGATGATGGTCTGGCCGGCCTCGTCGAGCAGCCTGGTGGCGTCGGGACTCATGCGCCGCAGGGTCACGATGTTGTTGATGCCCGAGCGGCTCTTGGCCCAGGCGTGGATCAGGTATGCCTTGCCGTCCTCGTCCCACAGCGGGCAGGGGTCGATCAGGCCGCGCCCGGCCATCAGCAGGTGCGGGGCGGTCCACGGGCCGTCGAACTTTTCGGCGGAAGTGACGTAGATGCCGTAGTCCGGGTCCGGATAAAAAATCCAGAAGCGCCCGCCGTGGTAGCGCAGGGCTGGCGCCCACACGCCCTTGCCGTACTGCGGGCGCGCGAACACGTCTTCGGGAACCAGCCGTTGCAGGGCGTGGCCGACCAGGGTCCAGTTGACCAGGTCGGGCGATTCGAGCAGCGGCAGCCCGGGCACGTTGGTGAAGCTGGACGCGGTCATGTAGAAGCGCTGGCCGACGCGGATGATGTCCGGGTCGGCGTAGTCGGCGTGCAGCACGGGGTTCTTGTAGCGGCCGTCGCCCAGGTCGGCTTTCCACGGGGCGTCCGGCGCCAGCGGCGCGGCGCCGCCGGCCGATGCCGCCAGCAGGGCGGCGAGTATCAGATATTTCACCAGTAGGGTTCCCAGATGCGCGTGAGGCGCACCAGCGCCTCCATGTAGAAGTAATCGCCCCAGATGCAGCTTTCGTCGATGCCGATCTTGTTCGGCTTGTGATACACGGCGTGCTTGAGCAGGCCGCCGCCGGGCGGGGCGTCCTGCTGCACATACCGTTCGGACAGGGTGGCGACCATGCCCAGCGCGGCGTTCTCGTAGTCGGCGCGCAGCGGGTCGAGCAGGGGCAGGGCGCGCGCCAGTTCCAGCAGGCCGCAGGCGGCCACCGCGGCGGCCGAGCTGTCGCGCTCTTCGCCGCCTTCGGTGAAGATCAGGTCCCAGTAGCAGATGCCGTCGGCGGGCAGGCGGTTGAGGTAGTAGTTGGCCAGCACCTTGGACAGTTCGAGCAGGCCCTTGTCGCCGTTGTGGGCGGCCACCAGCGGGAAGCCGGCGATGCCCCAGGCCTGGCCGCGTGCCCAGCACGAGTGGTCGGCGAAGCCTTGGTGGGTCTTGCCCTGCACCGGCGCGCCGGTCTCGCCGTCGAAGAAGAAGGTGTGGAAGGTCGAGCCGTCCGGACGCACGATGTGGCGCGCGGCAGCGTCGATGTGGCGGTTGGCGATGTCGCGGTAGACCGGCTTGCCGGTGTAGTCGCTGGCCCAGTACAGCAGCGGCAGGTTGAGGTTGCAGTCGATGATCATGCGCCCGCGCTGGGCCGGGTCGTTCAAGTCGCCCCAGGCCTGGATGATGCCGGCCTTGGGCAGGTAGCGCTGGATCAGCAGGTCGGCCGCGCCGAGGGCGGCGTCGGCGGCGGCCTGTTCGCCGGTGAGCTTGTAGCCGGCCACGCACGACAGGCTATACAGGAAGCCGAGGTCGTGGTGGTTGACGTTGATGCGCTCGCGCTGGCGCCGGTCGAAACTGCGCACATTGTCCATGGCCGCGTCGCGGTAGCGCGCTTCGCCGCTCAGTTCATGGGCCAGCCACAGCATGCCGGTCCAGAAGCCGTTGGTCCATTCGGTGTTGTCCATGCTGCCGTACACGCCGCCTGTGCTCGACGGGGTGGGGAACTGCTGGCCGAAGTGGCGCAGGTTGCGTTCGACCGAAGCCAGGGCCTGGGCAATGGCGCGGTCGATGACGGCGCGCGCGGGCCTGGCTTGCCAGGCCAAAGGCAGGCGTTCGCGGGCGAGCGGTTCCGGCAGGGCGCGGACGGGGAGGGCGTGCATCAACAAATCCTTTCGATCAGGGTGTGGCGGCGTTGCCGGCCGCAGGCAGCGTGTCGTCGTCCTTGGCCTGGTGCTCCGGCGGGGTGGGCGCGAGCGCCCAGACCGACAGCAGCAGGAACACGCTGCCGATGGCCGCGAGCATCAGGTAGGACTGGGAAAAGCCGAAACGGTCGTAGGCTTCGCCGGCGAACGGGGAGAGCAGGGTCACGCCGAGCGAGTGGCCGAAGCTGAAGCCGACCATGTACACGGTCGAGGCCAGGCGGTTGTCGAAGTGGCAGGCGATGTAGCGGAATACCGATACCACCAGGATCGGCAGCTCGACCGAGTGCAGCAGCTTCATGGCCGAGATGGTCAGGGGGCCGATGGCCAGGCCGGAGCCGGCGATGCGGAACATCATGATCGAGCCGGCCAGCAGCAGGCCGCGCTTGGCGCCGATGCGCTTGACCAGCCAGGGCGCGAGGAACAGGCCGCCGGCTTCGAGGAAGATCTGCACCGAGTTCAGGTAGCCGAACATGGCCGCGCCGGTGGCCTTGTCCGGGAACATCGAGGCGAAGTAGTTCGAGAACTGCTGGTCGAACACCAGATATAGATTCGTCACGGTCAGGATGAAGACCATGAAGCGCCAGAACGGCCAGTTGGTCAGCAGGCTGATCGCCTCGGCCAGACGCACGCTGCTGGCGCGGTTGTGCTCGACGCTGTGGGCGGGCGTGCGCCAGAACATCAGCAGGCAGAGCAGCACCAGGCCGGCCGCCGACGCCAGGAAGAAATTGATATGCGGGTCGACGTTGTACAGGCGCCCGGTCAGCATGGCGGCCGAGGCGAAGCCGAGCGAGCCGAACAGGCGTACCCGGCTGTATTCGAAACCGTAGGCACGCCCGATCCGGTCCACATACGATTCGACGGCGTAGCTGCCGGCCTGGAAGGTGACGCCGATGTAGAGGCCGCCCAGGGCCGCGCCCAGGTAGATATTGCTCTTCAACAGCGGGGCGTAGACGTAGACCAGGAACAACCCCGACACGCTGCACATGGCCGCCACCGTCCACAGAATGTTCTTGCGCATGCCGACCTTGTCGGAAATGTAGCCGTAGATGGGCTGCGAGCACATGGCGGCGATGCCGTTGGCCGAAAACACGATGCCCGTTTCCAGGCCCGACAGCTGCAGGGTCGAGCGCAGCCACAGCGCCAGCAGCGAGATGCTCATCGCCTGGGCGAAAAAGTAGACGTAGACGAAAGTGGAGAGGAAGCGGTAATGGGCTTGCTTGCTGGTCATGCTCGATCCTTGGCGCCGGGCGCGGAAGCTATTGATTGTTGGGCCTTGTGGCTGGCCCCCGTGGTAACACGCATCGACACTGTATCCGCACCGCATGAAAAGTGGTCATGCAGTTGGACAATATCGTTGGTGCCATACGACGTTCGGACTGTCTCCTGACCCGGCGCCCTTGCATTCCTATCACAACGCTTGACAGATGAATCTGTTATCGATAACTTACAGGACCGGCTTGATGGTGTCAATAGGAAGCAGCGAGCCCGGCGGAGCAAAGGCGGCCGCCTGTCGGCGGCCCCAACCGTCGGGGTGCGTGGTGCGATGCCTGACCCGGAACGGCTTGACAGCGCCGGTCCTTGTTGTGCTGCCGCCTTGAAACTGGCCGAATTCATGCCGATTTGGATACCTTTCCAAGCCGGAAGTGGTAGGAAGGTGACAAATCGGTTACGATGAGCGCTATTTGATCGATAACATCTTCAGCATGCATCAAGCTGGCTGAACAAAATCGGCCGCCCTGGCACCCGAGGAAACATGGAAACTAAGCAAAACGATCGCGTTGGCGCCAACGCCACCCTGTACGACGTGGCGCGCGAAGCCGGGGTCTCGGCCATGACGGTCTCGCGCGTGATCAACGACAGCGCTCACGTAAGCGACAAGACGCGCGCCAAGGTCATGAAGGTGATCGAACGGCTCAATTACTCGGTCAACATGGCTGCGCGCGCGGCGCGCGTGGGCACCCTGCGCGTGGGCCTGCTCTACAGTAACCCGAGCGCGGCCTTCCTCTCCGCCTTCCTGGTCGGCGCCATGGGGCAGTGCAGCCAGAGCGGCGCCCAGCTGCTGCTGGAACACTGCGACGACTTGCGCAGCCAGCGCAAGGCCATCGACAAGCTGATCGCCGAAGGCACCGACGGCATTCTGATTCCGCCGCCGCTGTGCGATTCCAAGCCGGCCCTGCGCCACCTGAATGAAATCGGCATGCCGACCGTGGCCGTGGCCACCGCGCGCCCGTCCGCGCAGGTCTCGGCCGTGCGCATCGACGACTACGAAGCGGCGCGCACCATGACCAATTACCTGCTCGAACTGGGCCACACCGACATCGGCTTCATCAAGGGCGACCCGGAACACACCCCCAGCCAGCTGCGCTACCAGGCCTTCCGCGACGCCATGCGCCAGGCCGGGCGCAATGTGCCGGCCGAACGCATCGCCCAGGGCATGTTTACCTACCGCTCCGGCCTGGTGGCCGCGCGCGAATTGCTGTCGCAGCCGGTGCGCCCCTCGGCCATTTTCGCCAGTAACGACGACATGGCCGCCGCCACCATCGCGGTGGCGCACGGCTTGCACCTGCACCTGCCGGACGACCTGGCCGTGTGCGGCTTCGACGATACGCCCGTGGCGACCACGGTGTGGCCGGAGCTGACCACGATTCACCAGCCGATCACGGAAATGGCGCGCGACGCCGTCGAGCTGGTGCTCGAACACATCCGCGCCAAGCGCGCCGGC
>CAMLHI010000221.1 GCA_946479705.1 uncultured Oxalobacteraceae bacterium | reverse complement strand
TCCGGCGTGACGACCGGGCCGAAGGCCTGGCGCTTGCGCTCGCCGGCGCCCTGGCTGCCCTCTTCCGAGGGATGCCAGGCAGGGATCAGATGGCGCTCGCCATTGCCGATCAGGTCGCCCCTGCCCATTTTCGTCAGGGTTTCGCGCAGGATCGGCCAGTTGGCCGGGTCCTGATAGCGCAGGAAGGCCTTGTGCGCGCGGCGCACCTTGCCGCTGCGTGCGGTTTCGACAATTTCCGAATCGGCCGTCACCTTGCGCAGGGGATTCTTGCGCGAGTGATACATGGTGGTGGCCATGGCCATCGGCGTAGGCATGAAGGTTTGCACCTGGTCGAGCTTGAAGTTGTTTTTCTTCAGCCACAGGGCCAGGTTGAGCATGTCCTCGTCGGTGGTGCCGGGGTGGGCCGCGATGAAGTAGGGAATCAGGTACTGCTTCTTGCCCGCTTCCAGCGAGAAGCGGTCGAACATTTCCTTGAACTCGTCGTAGGCGCCGATGCCCGGCTTCATCATCTTCGACAGGGTGTTCGCTTCGGTGTGCTCGGGCGCGATCTTGAGCAGGCCGCCCACGTGGTGGGTCACCAGTTCCTTGACGTATTCGGGCGAGCGCACGGCCAGGTCGTAGCGCAGGCCGGAGCTGATCAGCACTTTCTTGACGCCAGGGATGGCGCGCGCCTTGCGGTACAGGGAAATCAGCTTGCTATGATCGGTGCCGAGGTTGACGCAGATGGTCGGGTACACGCAGGACAGGCGGCGGCAGGATTCCTCGATCTTCTTGTCCTTGCAGGCCAGCCGGTACATATTCGCGGTCGGGCCGCCCATGTCCGAGATGGTGCCGGTGAAACCCTTGGTCTTGTCGCGGATGGCTTCGATCTCGCGCAGGATCGACGGCTCGCTGCGGCTCTGGATGATGCGCCCTTCGTGCTCGGTGATCGAGCAGAAGGTGCAGCCGCCGAAGCAGCCGCGCATGATGTTGACCGAGAAGCGGATCATTTCCCACGCGGGGATGCGGGCCTTGCCGTAGCTGGGGTGCGGAGCGCGCGCGTAGTTCATGTCGTACACGCCATCCATCTCGTCCATGGCCAGCGGCAGCGGCGGCGGATTGAGCCACACGTCGCGTTCGCCGTGCGCCTGCACCAGCGCGCGCGCGTTGCCCGGATTGCTTTCCAGGTGAAACACGCGCGAAGCGTGGGCGTACATCACCGGGTCGTCCTTGACCACGTCGTAGGCCGGCAGGCGCACCACGGTCTTGTCGTGCTGCTCCTTGGCCAGGGCCTGGCGCTCTTCGCGCGTCATGATGCGGATCGGCTTGATCACATCCGGTGCCACGGCGGCATTATCCGTCGCGCAGGCGGTCTTGTCTTCCTGGGCCATCGCGTACGGGTCCGGATGGGCGTCGACCTTGCCGGGCACGTCGACCCGGCTGGAATTGGCCACCGACCAGTCCTCGGCGGGCAGCCATCCGGGCGGCACCATGAAGGCGGTGCCGCGCAGGTCGCGGATATCCTTGATGTTTTCGCCCGCGGCGAGGCGGCGGGTCAGGTCGACCAGGGCGCGTTCGGCGTTACCGAACAGCAGGATGTCGGCCTTGGAATCGGGCAGCACCGAGCGGCGCACCTTGTCGGACCAGTAATCGTAGTGGGCGATGCGGCGCAGCGAAGCTTCGATGCTGCCGATGACCACCGGCACGTCGGGAAAGGCTTCGCGCGCGCGCTGGGCGTACACGGTGACGGTGCGGTCGGGGCGCTTGTTGGGCTCGCCGTTGGGCGTGTAGGCGTCGTCGGAGCGGATCTTGCGGTCGGCCGTGTAGCGGTTGACCATCGAGTCCATATTGCCGGCGGTGACGCCGAAATACAGGTTCGGCTTGCCGAGCGCGCGGAAGGCGTCGGCCGAGTGCCAGTCGGGCTGGGCGATGATGCCGACCCGGAAACCTTGCGCTTCCAGCAAGCGGCCCACCAGCGCCATGCCGAAGCTGGGATGGTCGATATAGGCGTCGCCGGTGACGATGATGACATCGCAGGAATCCCAGCCGAGCGCGTCCATTTCGGCGCGGGACATCGGCAGGAAAGGCGCAGCGGCAGCGCGGCTGGACCGTTTGGGAACGGTCGCGAAGAGATTGATAGGGGAGCTCATTGGGCGGTATTGTACCGGAAAAGTCGTCCGGAAACCGCGCGCCGCCCCGCGCCTGGACCAAAAAAGCTAGTCTATTCAATAACTTGGCTGTTCGTGGTGCTAGATGCCCATGTTCGACAGGATGGTGCCGAGCTCGCGCAGGGCCGGTTCCATGCGCGGATGTTCGGCCGCGAAACGGGCCGCCAATTCCTGGGTGCGGGTGGCCAGGCCGCCCGTGTCGGCCTCGTCCCCGGCCGGTTCGATGGCGGTGCGGCGCGCCAGCAGCTGGTGGATGTCGCCGTCGAGCTGGCGCAGCAGCGCGTGCAATTCCTCGTCGACCACCCCGGTTTCGGCCAGGTTGGCGTGCAGGGTTTTCAGGTGCGCCTTGAGTTGCGAAGTGTCGTCGTTGACCATGTCATCCTCGTCAGTTGGTGAACCGCGTTTCCAGGTACAAGTCCTCCACCCGCTTGCGCGCCCACGGCGTCTTGCGCAGGAACTTCAGGCTGGACTTGATGCTCGGCTCGCTGATGAAACAGTTGATGTCGATGCGCGCGCCGAGCCCTTCCCAGCCGTAGTGGTCGACCAGCCGGGTTAGTAATGATTCTAAGGTAATTCCGTGCAGGGCTTGGGTACTCAAGGGGCAGCTATCCTAAAAATAAATTTCCATCGGTGATGCGGTCAGGTGTCTTCTTCCTCGCTCAGCAACGCTTCCAAAATCTTGTCGACCCTGGCCACTTTGCGGCGCACAGTATCGAAGAGGTCGAACAGGGCAGGAGAGTTGTTCGCAAGTTCCCATAATACGTTTCCCTGCGCGTCCAGGATGGTCAAGACCACCCGCTCGCTCCAGTAGAACCGTTCATGATCCCCGCCATATGACTGGTAGCGCTGCTGAAAGATGCCGAAGCGCGTGTCCCGGTAAGTCGCGGTCATGAATGCCAGAATGTGCTGATCGGTTCCCCTGGTGATCGCCGCAGGTGGCGTAGCGGGATGCCACACCAGCTTGTCCATCGAGGTGAGCTTGTTTAACTTTACCAGCAGGGCCGTCGTTTTATCGTCTGAATCGTACATGCTTATTCCCAGATAAGATTTTGTTCAATCTGATTGAGGGTCGCGAGAATTGCCTGTATATCGCCATACAAATCCCAAGCCAAGCTCGGGTCGTCATCAAGCTGGAAAAGTCGCGCGCAGCGTTCGACAATTTCTTGTGGTACGTTGAAAGCGAGCGCCGCGATGCGCGCGGTACCAGGGGGATTGCGCTGGCGATCAACGACCCGGCTACCTTCAACTCTGCGCCGCCGTTGTTTTTGTTTGCTGGCCAGTTTTCCAGATTCTTGGCGAACGCGGAGCCAGCTTTGCTAAGGTCTGCAATAACTTTTGGCAAACGGGCTTTTGCACGGAAAGTCTTGCGAATTGCACGAACCTGGAGCATGACGATTACCGTGATGAAAAAACCGACGATTCCTAGCACCGTATTCAGGTCTTGAATCCACTGTGGAATCTGGCTTGCCAATTCGCCCCCTTTGCCGCGCTGGCTCAATCGTCACGGATTCAGTATATGCCTTCTCTAGGGCGATGGGGCCAGCCATTGCATGGCCTGCAGCTGGATGTGCGGGTGGCTGTCGAGCGCTTCCCATTCGTCGATGAAGGCGAAGCCCTGGCGGACGTAAAACCGGACCGCGCGTGCATTATCCGGCGCGACCGTGAGCACGATGCGGCGGTGGCCGCCTGCCAGCGCGCGTGCCTTGACCGCGTCGACCAGGCGGGCGGCGATGTCCTGTCCTCGAAATTCCGGGTGTACCCACATGGCGATCAGGCTGTACTGGCCACGCGCGCCGAGCACCCCGGCAGCGATTCCGACCGGGTCGGCGCCACTGAAGGCCAGCTCGAAACGCGCCTGTCCCTTGCCGGCGGCGCGTTCGCGCCATTGTGCTTCGGTGAACTCGGCGGTGGCGGCATGGGTGACGCCGAACGCTGTCGGCGCGTCGAGCAACGAGGCCAGGCGCACTGTGCGCAACGCTTCCCAATCCGCCTCGACTGGTGAACGGACCACCGTGCTCACAGCGTTGCGGACCGCTTGGCGGCGATGGCATTGCCGGCCCTACTGGCGCCCTTGCGGCCCAGGTGGGCGGAGATGAACTGGCCCGCGTTGACCACCTGGCCGAGGTCGATGCCGGTCTCGATGCCGAGGCCGTCGAGCAGATACAGCACGTCTTCGGTGGCCACGTTGCCGGTCGCGCCCTTGGCATACGGGCAGCCGCCCAGGCCAGCCACCGACGAATGGAAGATCGATACGCCCACTTCCAGGCTTGCATAAATGTTGCCCAGCGCCTGGCCGTAGGTATCGTGGAAGTGGCCGGCGATACCGTCGATGTGGAACTCGGCGGCGGCGCGCTCCATCACGCGCTGGGTCTGGCGCGCGGTGGCCACGCCGATGGTGTCGGCGATGTCGATTTCGTCAGCGCCGAGGGCGCGCATGCGGCGCACCACGTCGGCCACCGCGTCCAGCGGCACCTCGCCTTGATACGGGCAGCCGAAGGCGCAGCTGATGCTCGCGCGAAGGCGCAGGCCGTGCTGCCTGGCCGCCGCCGCCACGCTCTCGAAGCGCGCGATCGATTCGGCGATGGAGCAGTTGATGTTCTTTTGCGAGAAGGCTTCCGAGGCCGAAGCGAAGATCACCACTTCGTCCGCGCCGGCCGCCAGCGCCGCCTCGAAGCCTTGCATGTTCGGCGTCAGGGCCGAGTAGATG
>CAMLHI010000220.1 GCA_946479705.1 uncultured Oxalobacteraceae bacterium | reverse complement strand
AACGGCGCCGAAGTCGACTACCTCAAAGGCATCGAGAAGATCGACATCCGCGTCGGAGCGGACCTGGCGTCTGCCAAGCTGATCGAGTTCGTGAGGGTTTCCGAAAACGATGGCAGCGGTCCGCTGGAAAACGTGGAGCGCTTCGCCGAGTTCTTCGGCTCGGATGGGGGCGACAGCATCGATGTCGCGCATGACGTCAGCGCAGCAAGCCTGACGCTGATGACGACCCACCAACGCGGCGTCAATGTCTTCATGGGCGCCGGCGACGACAGCGTGATCGGCTCGGCCTACGGCGATTTTCTCGAGGTCGCCGCTGGCGCCGGCACCAAGCTGATCGACGGCGGCACCAACCTCGGCCACGCTCCCGGCCAGACGGCCATGCCGAAAGACACCATAAGAATGTTTGCGCCGGCTTCGACCGCGGATGCCGCCAGCCCGACCTTGCTGGCCAGCGACACCGGCACCGACGCCGACCATGCCGCCTTCGCCGCCGGCTATATCTTCAAATTTGCCGTCGGCGACATGACCACCTACGTGAAAAACGTTGAAGAGGCCTGGCTTATTCCCTGGGACGATGCCAACAAAAATGGCCTGATTGACAATGGCGAGCAAGCCGATTGGAACCATGGCAAGTACTTCAGGCTCGGTCTGACTACCTCTGAAACGCAGGCCGACCCCACCAATCCGGAACACAAGCTCAATAGCAACGATTTGCTGGCCAACGAGTGGCGACTCGCCTGGGCCGACGGCTCCGCCGCCGGCGAAAATTTCGACGTGGCGCGCGACATATCGGCTACCTCGCGCGCGCTGATGGATACCAATAAGCGCGGCGTGGAGGTCAACTTGGGTGGCGGCGACGACACCGTGGTCGGCTCGGCCTATGGCGACAAGTTCAATCTTGGCAACGGGACCAATTATCTCGACGGCGGCGACAATCTGGGCAGGAACCCCGATGGGAACCACGCCTTTGACGAGATGGAAATCTTCGTGACCTCGCCGGACTTTGCCGCCGCCGCCACCGCCACGGCGCTGGACGGCAATGGCAGCGCCGCCGACAAGGCCGCCTTCACCGCCGGCTACATCACGAAACTCGTTGCCGGCGACTCGGTCAACTATGTCAAAAATATTGAATTGGCCAAAGTCTATGTCTTTGATGACGCCAACAAAAACGGTTTGCTGGACAACGGCGAAAAAATCGACTTCGACAAAACCCATGAATTCACGCTGGGCTTGCGAATCGACGAAATCAAGGAGGATCCGAACCATCACGGGTACACGACATGGAACCAGCCCTTGTCCGAAGTGAAAATGGCAACGGTGAATGGCGGAGATCGCGCCGATCACTTCGACGTGAACCAGGACTTGTTGAGCGCCACGCGCGCACTGATGGACACATACGGGCGCGGGATATACGCCGAGATGCGCGGCGGTGACGATACGCTCGTGGGCTCCAAGTATGACGACGAAATCACCGTCGGCAGCGGTACCAACCACGTCGATGGTGGCACGGGATCTGACCTGCTGCGGGTGTACGTGCCCGACAAGGCAACGTCCGATACGACGACTTTTACCGGGCTCGGATCGACCTCGACCGGCGCCGATGCGGCGGCCTTCGCCGCTGGCTACAAGTACAAGCTGGTGGCAGGCAGCGAGACCGACTACATAGTCAACGTGGAATCGATCGAGGTCAAGATCTGGAACGACATAGACCACAACGGTCAGCGCGACTGGGGCAAGGAGATGTCCGACGGCAAGCCGATCCTGCTGGCGACCAAAATAGATCAAATCCAGATCGACCCACTCAACCCGACCAAGACGCCGTGGGGCAGCTTGCTGAGCAACGAAGCGTTTTACGCGTGGGTGAAAGGCGGGCCGGAGGCCGACCATTTCGATGCCCGTACCGATCTGTCGGCACAGACAAAGAGCACGATGGTGGAATACAGCCATGGCGTAGAGGTGGTGTTTGGCGACGGCGACAACAGCATCGTCGGCAGCGACTACGCCGATTACTTCCGCACCGGCCACGGCGTCAACATGATCGACGGGGGGACCCACCTCGGCGCCAATCCTTGGGGCAACGTCGGCGATCGGCTGGAAGTGTTTGCGCCAAGCGAGGAGGCCGGCCGGACCGTCGTGCCGATCGAACTGACGGGCGCGCTTTCCGGCACCGATGCGCTGGCGCAAGCGCAAGGCTATCGCTTCAAGGTCGTCAACGGCGACGAGATCGATTACCTGAAAAACGTCGAGGAGGTGTTGGTCCAGGCCTGGAACGACAAGAACGGGGACGGCCAGATCGATTGGGGGAACAGCGAAGTGAGCTTCGTCGGTTTTTACAGAATTGACTCGTCGCCGCTTCCGGAGCCTGCGCCGGTGAGTCCGAACGAGATCAGCCTGGTGGGAAGCCCGGTGCTAAGCCCGCTGGACCACCTGATGTAAGCCGACGAAGTTCGCCGCCGCGAGGCGCCGCACCGGCAACGGTGCGGCGCTTTTTTTTATCCGGAAGGCTAGAGTGTGCTAGCACAGCATGCCGTTGAACGGGTCGCCGATGACCCGGTTCTCATAGTCGATCCCGCTCAAGGCGGCGAACTGCGCCAGGGTGCGTTCGCTGCCGAGCCCGTACGCACCGGGCAGGCCAGGGCCGCCCAGCAGCCGCATCAGCCTGACCTTGGCGCGCTCGGTCAGGTAGGCGCCCGAAAAGGCACGCCGGGTGTCGATGTCGCCATACCAGTGATGGGTTTCGTGCGGCGTGCCGGCGGTCTTGTACAGGTGATACAGCGGCACCGCGAGCGGATGGAAGATATCCCAGCCGCGCGTGTAGGCGCGCGTGGCCATGCTTTGCTCCTCGCCGTGGAAGTACAGGTAGGGATCGTAAGGCACCTCCTCGACGAAGCCGCCGCCGCAAAAGATGAAGCCGGCCGCCAGGTGGCAGCCCGCCACCGGCTGGTCCGTAAACAGGTGCTTGGCCATGAAACGCAGCACCACGTCGTCCGCCTGGAGCGGCGTCTCGGGATGCGGGCGCAGCACCAGGGCGGTCTTGCCTTCCGAGGGCGTGTACTGCGGCACGCCGTCGACCAGGTCGAAGCGGTAGGGATAGGTGCTCAGGATCGGCTTGGCCGAGCGCGCCAGCAGGGCCTCGTGCTGGGCGCGCAGCGTGGCGTCCCATCCCGGCTCGAAGCACATGTGCGAATCGATCTGCAGCAGGAATTGCTCGCCGTCGTAGAGCGAAAACGCCAGATTGCGCGCCCAGCTCACCCCCAGCGTGTCGGCCGGGTGCACGTGCACGTAGCGGATCTGGGCGCCGAAGGGCAGCGCGCGCACCGCCTCGCGCTGGTCCTCGTAATGCTGGTCGATGACGGCGAAGCGCAGCAGCTCCGGCTGCGCGGCCTTGGCGACGGCGTCGTTCAAGGTGAAAAACAGCATCGGATCGAGATAGGCGGCGATGCTGATGAAAATTTGTTGGTTCACGCGTCAATTCCTTTGCGGTGGGAGGCGGCGCTGGCGTTTTTCCGGGCCTAGCCTGTCTTGCTTCAGTGGCTAGTCGATGTCGATCGCTTCGCGGCGATCGCCCTTGAGGGTGGCGTTATCGTAGTTGGTCCAGCCGTGCCTGTCCACATTGCGAATGTGTTGCTGGAATTGTTTGTTGCGGATAGGCGATTCCGCGCCGCGCCCGCGTCCCTCCCCTGCCCTCATGCCACGGCGCCGCCGCGATCGGCACGCCGACCTAACACGCCTCCTTAAAACGATTCAACTATCTGCATACTGATAGTTATAACGTCATAAGCAATATGTAGCTCCTTTGCTCATCCCATACGGTGGCGCTTGCCCGCGATAGCGTACGGCCCTGCCGATGGTGGTGCCGTGACGCGCAGGCACGAATATCAACTGGAGAGTGCGAATGAGTGTAAGAAGAATGATGATGATGGCCGGCCTGGCTGCAGGCATGCTGGTATCGCTGAGTGCCGGGGCGGAAAATTACAAATGGGACAACGTCGCCATGGGCGGCGGCGGCTTCGTGTCGGGTGTCGTGACCAGCAAGAGCGAGCGCGGCGTCGTGTACGCGCGCACCGACGTGGGCGGCGCCTACCGCTATGACGCCCAGAACGGTCGCTGGATCGCGCTGACGGACTGGCTGTCCCAGGCCGACGTGGGCCTGACGGGCGTGGTGTCGATCGCGATCGACCCGCGCAACGCGGCCAATGTGTACATGCTGGGCGGCATCGACTACTTCAACAATGGCAAGACCGCCATCCTGCGCTCTTCTGACTACGGCAAGACCTTCACCGTCACCGACGTGAGCAGCCAGTTCAAGGTGGGCAGCGGCATGGGCCGCGGCACCGGCGAGCGCTTGCAGGTGGACCCGGGTTCGAGCAATGTGCTGTTCGTCGGCACCCACAGCAATGGCCTGTTCAAGAGCGTCGATTCGGGCGCGACCTGGAACCGCGTCAATGGCCTCAACGTCAACGGCACGCCCAACGGCGTCGGCATCAGCTTCGTGCTGCTCGATCCCACCAGTGTCACCCAAGGCACGGCCAAGCGCATCTTCGTCGGCGTATCGCGCTACGGTGCGGTCGGCCCCAGCCTGTATATGAGCAAGGATGGCGGCGCCACCTTCGCCCCCCTGGCCGGCGCGCCGGCCAGCCTGATACCGCAGCGCGCGGCGCTCACCTCCAAGGGCCGCCTGTACCTGACCTACGGCAACGGCGCGGGGCCGCACGGCGGATCGCCGAGCGAGCCTTTGGACCAGGGCCAGATCTGGGAATACAACACCGTCGGCGGCGTCTGGACCAATGTGACGCCGGCCGGCAAAACCATGGCCTTCGGCGGCATCAGCGTCGACCCGAGCAATCCCAAGCACCTGGTCGCCTCGACCG
>CAMLHI010000219.1 GCA_946479705.1 uncultured Oxalobacteraceae bacterium | reverse complement strand
ACACCTCCACCCACGGCGCCTTCGGCGCGCTGGCGCACGGCATCGGCACCTCGGAAGTCGAGCACGTGCTGGCCACCCAGACCCTGCTGGCCAAGAAGAGCAAGTCGATGCTGGTGCAGGTCGACGGCGCGCTGCCGGCCGGCGTGACCGCCAAGGACGTCGTGCTGGCCGTGATCGGCGTCATCGGCACCGCCGGCGGCACCGGCTACGCCATCGAATTCGGCGGCTCGACCATCCGCTCCCTGTCGATGGAAGGCCGCATGACGGTCTGTAACATGGCCATCGAAGCGGGCGCGCGCGCCGGCATGGTGGCGGTGGACGACACCACCATCGACTACATCAAGGGCCGTCCGTTCTCGCCCTCCGGCCCGCACTGGGAGCGCGCGGTGGCTTACTGGCGCACCCTGCATTCCGACCCCGGCGCCCAGTTCGACATGGTGGTCCAGCTCAACGCCGCCGAGATCAAGCCGCAGGTCACCTGGGGCACTTCGCCCGAGATGGTGGTGCCGGTGGACGGCCGCGTGCCCGATCCCGACCTGGAAAAAGATCCGGTGCGCCGCGACGCCATGGAAAAGGCGCTGGTCTACATGGACCTCAAGCCCAACACCCCGATCGAAGACATCCGCATCGACAAGGTCTTCATCGGCTCGTGCACCAACTCGCGCATCGAAGACCTGCGCGCCGCCGCCGCCGTGGTACGCGGCAAGCAGCGCGCCTCCAACGTGCGCCTGGCGATGGTGGTGCCGGGCTCCGGCCTGGTCAAGGAACAGGCCGAGCGCGAAGGCCTCGACCGCATTTTCAAGGATGCCGGCTTCGAATGGCGCGAGCCGGGCTGCTCGATGTGCCTGGCCATGAACGCCGACCGGCTCGAGCCGGGCGAACGCTGCGCCTCGACCTCGAACCGCAACTTCGAAGGCCGTCAGGGGCAGGGCGGGCGTACCCACCTGGTCTCGCCGGCCATGGCCGCGGCGGCCGGCATCAACGGCCACTTCGTCGACGTGCGCGCGCTGCGCTGATCCTTCACTATTTGTTCGAGAGTCCAACATGAAAAAGCTGTTTGCCCTGACCGCCGTCGCCCTGATCCTGACCGGCTGCAACACCATCGCCGGCGTCGGCAAGGATGTCCAGAAAGTCGGCCAGGTAGTCGAAGGCGCCGGTAAAAAGTAAACCTTAAAGAACGTCATGGAAAAATTCACGATATACGAAGGCCTGGTCGCTCCGCTCGACCGCGCCAACGTCGACACCGACGCCATCATTCCGAAGCAGTTCCTCAAATCGATCCGCCGCACCGGCTTCGGTCCGAACCTGTTCGACGAGTGGCGCTACCTGGACCACGGCGAGCCTGGCCAGGACAATAGCCGCCGTCCGCTCAACCCGGACTTCGTGCTGAACCAGCCGCGCTACCAGGGCGCCTCGATCCTGCTGACCCGCAAGAACTTCGGCTGCGGCTCCTCGCGCGAGCACGCCCCGTGGGCGCTGGACCAGTACGGCTTCCGCGCCATCATCGCGCCCAGCTTCGCCGACATCTTCTTCAACAACAGCTACAAGAGCGGCCTGCTGCCGATCGTGCTGTCGGAGCAGCAGGTGGACCACCTGTTCAATGAAGTCAAGGCGCATCAAGGCTTCCGCCTGGTGGTCGACCTCGAACAGCAGCGCATCTCGACCAGCAACGGCAGCCTGTCCTACGAATTCCAGATCGACCCGTTCCGCAAGTACTGCCTGATGAACGGCCTGGACGACATCGGCCTGACCCTGCGCCACGCCGACCAGATCCGCGCCTTCGAAGAGCGCCACCTTGCGTCCCAGCCTTGGCTGGCCAACGTCATCTAACCGAATCGGAAGAACCGACTCATGAAAATCGCAATCCTGCCGGGCGACGGCATCGGCCCGGAAATCACCGCCCAGGCGGTCAAGGTCTTGAACGCCCTCGGCGAACAGTTCGAACTCGAAAGCGCCGACGTGGGCGGCACCGGCTACGCCAATCACGGCCACCCGCTGCCGCCGGCCACGCTGGCGCTGGCCAAGGCCGCCGACGCGGTGCTGTTCGGCGCCGTGGGCGACTACCAGTACGACAAGCTCGAACGCTCGCTGCGTCCCGAGCAGGCCATCCTCGGCCTGCGCAAGGAGCTGGGCCTGTTCGCCAACTTCCGTCCCGCGATCCTGTACAAGGAACTGGCCGGCGCCTCGACCCTCAAGCCTGAAGTGGTCTCGGGCCTGGACATCCTGATCATCCGCGAACTGACCGGCGACATCTACTTCGGCAAACCGCGCGGCGTGCGCGAGTGCCCGGACGGCCCCTTCGCCGGCGAGCGCGAAGGCTTCGACACCATGCGCTACGCGGAAAGCGAAATCCGCCGCATCGCCCACGTGGCCTTCCAGGCCGCACGCAAGCGCGACAAGCGCGTCACCAGCGTCGACAAGGCCAACGTGCTGGAGACCTTCCAGTTCTGGCGCGACATCGTCACCGACGTGCACAAGGAATACCAGGACGTCGAGCTCGAGCACATGTACGTCGACAACGCCGCCATGCAGCTGGTGCGCGCGCCCAAGAAGTTCGACGTCATCGTGACCGGCAATATGTTCGGCGACATCCTGTCCGACTGCGCCGCCATGCTGACCGGCTCGATCGGCATGCTGCCATCGGCCTCGCTGGACGCCAACAGCAAGGGCCTGTACGAGCCTTCGCACGGCTCCGCGCCCGACATCGCCGGCAAGGGCATCGCCAATCCGCTGGCCACGATCCTGTCGGCCGCCATGATGCTGCGCTTCTCGCTGGGCAAGGCCGAGCAGGCCGACCGCATCGAGAACGCGGTCAAGGCCGTGCTGGCGCAGGGCTTGCGCACCGGCGACATCTACGAGCCGGGCACCACCAAGGTCGGCACCGAGCAGATGGGCGACGCGGTGGTCAAGGCACTGGCATAATATTTTTGGTTTTGGACTGCAGTATTTAACGGCACGGGGAAGATGATGAAATTAGTAGGCTTGGTAGGTTGGCGCGGTATGGTGGGTTCGGTCCTGATGAAGCGCATGCAGGACGAGGGCGATTTCGCCCACATCGAACCGGTATTCTTCACGACCTCGAATCCGGGCGGCAAAGCGCCCGCGATGGCGAAGAACGAAACCACCCTGAAGAGCGCGACCGACATTACCGAGCTGTCGAAATGCGAGATCATCATTTCCTGCCAGGGCGGCGACTACACCACCGAAGTGTTCCCCAAGCTGCGCGCGGCCGGCTGGAACGGCTACTGGATCGACGCCGCCTCGACCCTGCGCATGAAGGACGACGCCGTCATCGTGCTCGACCCGGTCAACCTGGACGTGATCAAGAACGCCATGTCGAAAGGCGTGAAGAACTTCATCGGCGGTAACTGCACCGTGTCGTGCATGCTGATCGGCCTGGGCGGCCTGTTCAAGCACGACCTGGTCGACTGGATGACTTCCATGACCTACCAGGCCGCATCCGGCGGCGGTGCCCAGCACATGCGCGAACTGCTGACCCAGTTCGGCACCATCAACAGCTCGGTCAAGTCGCTGCTGGACGATCCCGCTTCGGCCATCCTGGAAATCGACCGCACCGTGCTGGCCACCCAGCATGGCCTGTCGGCTGACGAGACCAAGCAGTTCGGCGTGCCGCTGGCCGGCAACCTGATCCCGTGGATCGACAAGGACCTGGGCAACGGCCAGTCGAAGGAAGAGTGGAAGGCCGGCGCCGAGACCAACAAGATCCTCGGCCGCGGCGAAGGCTTCGGCACCCAGGCGATTCCGGTGGACGGCCTGTGCGTGCGTATCGGCGCCATGCGCTGCCACTCGCAGGCACTGACCATCAAGCTGAAAAAGGACGTGCCGCTCGACGAGATCACCGACATGCTGGCCTCGCACAACCAGTGGGCCAAGGTGGTGCCGAACACCCGCGAAGACTCGATGCGCGAGCTGTCGCCGGCAGCGGTGACGGGCGGACTGACCATCCCGGTCGGCCGGCTGCGCAAGCTGGCCATGGGCGGCGACTACCTGTCGGCCTTCACCGTGGGCGACCAGCTGCTGTGGGGCGCGGCCGAGCCGCTGCGCCGCATGCTGCGCATCGTGCTCGACAAGTAATCGGATTCGCATCCCCCAAAAAAGGACGCCGCGGCGTCCTTTTTTTATGGCCGCGAATTACGCCGCGCGATAAAGGGATAATCGGCCGCTTGAATATCCGATTCGAATAGGGCGACAGGTCCATATCGGCATGCCGATATTATCCCGCGCGGCGCGCCGGGCTTATCTTTCAATGCCGTCATCGGTCTTGTTTTCCCGGTTATTCGGCTTGATAACGATCTTGTCAAAACGCG
This sequence comes from uncultured Oxalobacteraceae bacterium, assembly GCA_946479705.1. The sequence continues at coordinate 546 of CAMLHI010000219.1, read as the reverse complement.
CAGCGGGCTTGCCATTCCTTCATGTGGGGCGCCTGCAAAAGGCTTGCTAAAGAATGCGGCAATCGGCGCGTTAATAGGGCATCGGCCCCACATATCCAGGCCAAATGCTTGCATGCTCTAGTGCATGATGATATGTTGAGACTTCCGGGAAAGCGCCTTTCCCCTGCTAACTCTACCTCCGCCAACTATGCGTTTAAACACTCGCTCCAAGATCACGTCGTTCGCGTTGAAAACACTCACCGGCGCTGTCGCCAGTGCGGTGTTGGCCACTTCCGCGTACGCGGCCGGTCTCGGCAAGCTGACGGTCCTGTCCTCGCTCGGCCAGCCGCTGAATGCCGAAATCGAATTGACTGCGGTGTCGGCGGATGAAGCCGGCGGCCTGATGGCGCGCCTCGCGCCCACCGAGGCGTTCCGGCTGGCGAATATCGAATTCAATCCGGCCCTGCAATCGCTGCGCTTCGCGGTCGAGCAGCGCAGCGGCCGTCAGATCGTCAAGATCACCTCGTCGCAGCCGCTCAACGAGCCCTTCGTGGACATGCTGCTCGA
>CAMLHI010000218.1 GCA_946479705.1 uncultured Oxalobacteraceae bacterium | reverse complement strand
GCGGCTTGATGCACGTGGGCGACATGGGCTCGGCGGTGCGGCGCGCCTACACGGTCATGGGCGACGCGGTCAACCTGGCTTCGCGCCTGGAGGGCATCACCAAGGTGTATGGCGTCGGCATCGCGGCCGGCCAGGCCACCCGTGCGGCGGCGCCGCACTTCGCCTGGCGCGAACTGGACCTGGTGCGCGTGAAGGGCAAGAACGAACCGGTGGCGATCTATGAACCGCTCGGGCTGAGCGCCGGGATGGATGCCGCCAGCCTGGATGTCCTGGCGCAGTGGCACGCGGCGCTGGCGCTGGTGCGCGCGCAGGACTGGGATGGCGCCGAGCGCGCCATCGCGGCGCTGCAGCAGGCCGACCCGGCGCGCCGCCTGTACGCCTTGTACCTGGAACGCATCGCCATCTACCGCGCCGCGGCGCCGGGGCCGGACTGGGATGGCGTGACCGCTTTCGACACCAAATAGACCCACTTGGCGCGCGCCAAATCGCCCCGGATGCGGGGCAGGGTGTTATCCATGTAGCGAATTAACGACGCGGATCGAAGCACGTTTGGCTCGACAAGCGGTGCGCCCCGATTTTGGTGGTAACGTTAACATTGCAGGCGCCGCGTGTATAACGCTTGAATCGGGCTGAGCGGTACCTGATTGGAGGGAGCGCTGCAAGAAGAATTGTTATCGATAACATATACAAATAATAGGGGACAAACAACGATGAACAACAGAATGGAAAATGCGTTAAAGCGCATCGTGTCCATGGCCATTGCCGTGGGCATCATGGTCGCGCTCGTGCCGCTGACGGCGCGCGAGGCCAACGCCCAGAACGCCATCCAGACGCTGGCGACCGCGTATCAGCCGACGATCGGCGAAAGCATCGATCCGAACGGCTTCAAGCGCCCGGGTGTCGGCGTGACCAAGGCCGTACTCGAAAACTTGCGCACCCAGGTTCGCGCGCAAAAAGAACCGTGGAATACCCATTTCAACGATATGGTGCGGTCCGCGGCCGCGTCGCGGACTCCGGCGATCCGCAACGTGGGCGGCGATCCCAGCAAGCCGCGCATCTACGGCCTGCGTTCGCAGGGCGATCAAGCCCTGTTCATTCAGGACGCCCTGACCGCCTACACGCAGGCGATCCTGTATTACGTGACCGGTGACGAGATCTACCGGACCAACGCCATGCGCATCATCCGCCTGTACGAGCAGATGGACCCCACCCAATACGTGTATTACACCGATGCGCACATCCATAACGGCATTCCGCTCAACAGGCTTCTGATGGCGGCCGAGATCCTGCGCTACACGAGCACGCAAAATTCCGCCCTGGAGTGGAGCGGCGACGACACGGCCAATCTCGGCACCAATTTCGTCCTGCCGGTGATGGCTACATTCACCTCCTGCAATTGCCGCTTCATGAACCAGCACCTGTACACGACGATTGCGAACATGTCGGGCGCGCTCTTCATGGGAGACCGGGCCAAGTACAACGAGGCGGTCGAGTGGTTCACGGTCAACAAGAACGCGGTCGATCAGGGACAGAACGGCGCCGTCAAGCAATTGTTCCGTCTGGTGACCAAAAATGACCTGACCGGCGAGTCCGTTCCTCCCGCGGTGCAGCACGTCGAAATGGGCCGTGACCAGGCCCACGGCGCCGGCGACCTCACCAACGCGGAACTCCTGGCGCGCATGATGATGGCGCAAGGCACCAAGGTCGATCCGGTCGAAGGCACCGTTTCCGCGCAGTCCAACGCGGTGGGCCCCTACGAATTCCTGAATGACCGCATCCTCGATGCGGCCGAACAGTTTGGCGCCTACATGATCGGCTACGAAATCCCTTGGGTGCCAACCGCCTCCCATACCGACGAAGCCGGCAATCCGACCATCGTGTATAAGCATGTGTCGGGCAACTACCGTGGACGATCCTCTTCCAATACCTGGGAGTTGTTCTACTACTACCAGTATGTTCGGGGCGTCAACATGACGCAACGCGCGCCCAACTTCACCAAGTTCTTTGCAACGCGCACCACCTACAACTGGGGCGGCCCGGATGGCGGCGGCGATTACTGGATGTTCATGCCGAAGGAGGCGGAAGCCGAAGGCGGCCGCTATCTGGTCACGCCGATCGTCGATCCCTATCGCGAAGTGGAACAGCGCTTCACATCCCTGGACAGCAATTCGGTGGCCAAGACGGAAGGCAGCACCGGGTTCGTTGAAGTCACGGCGACCCCCGCGGGCAGTGCCATCGGAATTTTCGGCTATAGCACCGGCGCCACCCCGGTCGGATTCCGCATCCGGACCAATGGACTGGCCACGCTCGAGTATTACGGCGGCAGCTACCAGTTGCCGGACACCAAAGGCCAGTGGCGCTATGTGCATATTCCAGCCAGCCCGGGCGACTTCGTGTACCTGCTGGTCCGGGGCAACGGTACTACCGTCAGCATCGACCATTTGCATTACCAGGTCAGCGCCTTGTCGAGTCCTCCGGCTTTTCGCGCTGGCAGTGCCGACGTATCGGTCAACTCTTATGTGGGTTCCAGTATTCCCGTCGCGTTCGACTTCTCGGCAAGCGATGCCAACGCCAGCGATGTGCTGAGCTACCAGGTCGACAATCTGCCTGCCGGCGCCACGTTCAACACGGCCACCGCGGCATTCAGCTGGAACCCGACGCACGCTGGCAGCTATTCCTTCGTGGTCAGCGCGTCCGATGGCGTCAGCGTGACGGTCAAGCGGGTCCAGGTCGTGGTCGGCGCGAGCCGGCAGGATACGGTCAACACCGTGACCGCGCCGTACAACCCGGCAAAGGAATATGTCGCGTCGACGCTCGCGCCCTTTACGGCGGCCTACAACGACATGAACGGTACGATCGGAAGCTCTACCGATACGGCATACTTCCAGAAGCTGGAGACCTTGCGGAGCGCGGTCGCCGGGCTGCAGGAAATGAACCCGCTGCTGAGCGACGGCAGCTTGAACTTCAGCAAAATGTTCATCACATCGGACTTCGGTAGCGGCGTCGGCAACCTGGTCGACGGCAATCCGGACAGCGGGGCGGGGTATTCCACCAGCCTGGTCCAAACCATGGATTTGGGACCCAATTTCAAGATTGCGGCCAATCATTTCAAAGTGCAAGCGGTGTCGAGCTTTCCCGAGCGTATGGGAGGCGTGGCCATTTTCGGTTCCAACGACAAGGAGAACTGGACCCGCCTGACCCCGGGGCTGACCGCGATCGTCGACGACATCCAGGACGCGCCGGTCCAGGCCGACCTCAAGACGGTGAAGTTCCGCTTCTTTAAGCTGCACATGCTCGAGCCGTTCACGCCGGTGTACCAACCGGTTCCCTTGCTGCAGGCGAGCGAATTGCGGATATTCGGCACCCGCTACGCGACGGTCAACAAGATCGTTTCGGTCTCCATGAGTTCGGACCAGGCCCTGAGAGGGCGTATCATTCCCGGCAACACGGTGAAATTGTCGTTCGTGTCCTCCGAGCCGATCAATACCGTGACGGCCACCATCCAGGGGCAGCCGGCCACGGTGACGAGCAGCGACAATCTGGTGTGGACGGCAACGGCCGTGATCGGCGCTACAGCCCCGATCGGCCCGGTGAAGTTCCTGTTGAACTACAAGACCTCGGCTGGGACAGTCGGCGAACCGACCTTGTTCACCACCGATAACACCTCCTTGTTCATTGCCGACCAAACCAATTTGATCGCGAACGTGGTCGATACCACGACCGTGACGGATTCGAGTGGCCGCAATGCGACGGATGCGCCCAACTATGCGCGTATCTTGTTTGACAATAGTATTGGTCCGGCCACGGATTATCGCGTCAACGGCAGTGGCAGCGGTGGCTGGGTCGCCTTCGACTTTAGGGTCGGTCGCAGCGTCAGCTTGTCCAAGGTCGAAGTCATTGGCCTGCAAAACCAGTACTACACGCGGATGAACGGGACGGTGGTGCAAGGCTCCAACGACTATTCGACCTGGACCACGATTTCCAGCGCAGCGTGGTCGACTATGGATTGGCAGACCCTGGCGATCAACAACCCGGCGCCATTCCGTTACATCCGCATGTACAACGGCAACGCCTGGTTCGGCAACATGACGGAACTGCGGCTGTATGGCGCGGTGGAGTCCACCAACCGGCTGGCCGTGGTGTCGATCGGGTCGGCTCAGGCCATCCGTAACCGCATCGTTGCCGGCAACACGGTCAAGCTCAGCTTCACGGCCAGTGAAACGATCCAGAACGTCAGCGCGACGATCCGGGGCTTGCCGGCCACGGTCGGCACCACGGACAACATCAACTTCACCGCCACGGCAACGCTGCCTCCGGGCGCCGCCGCCGGTACGGTCAATTTCGCCATCAATTACAAGACGCAGGACGGTGTGGATGGTCTGCCGGCTTCGATCACGACGGACAGCAGCTCGCTGTACGTCGCTGACGAAACAGGCACGATCAAGAACGTTACCAGCATCACCACCTTGATCGATTCGACCTATAACCGTCCGGCCTCCACCACGCTGGCGACGGTCAACAGCCTGTTCGACAGCAATCTGTACTCGGGCTCGGATTTCCGCATCGGCAGCAGCAACTCCGGCACGGGCAGCTATATCGTCTTCGACTTCAAGTCGGGCAACCGGGCGACGCTGACGAAAGTGGAACTGATCGGACGTCAGGATCAGTACTACACTCGCGTCAAGGGGACGGTGATCCAGGGGTCGAACGACAATCTGAACTGGGCCACGCTCACGCCGGCCGCCATCGCGAGCACAGATTGGCAAACCCTGCCGGTCGGCGGCGCGACGCCCTACCGTTATATCCGCATCTACAACGGCACCGCATGGTTCGGCAACTTGAACGAAGTCCGGTTCTACGGCACCGTCGGCCCGGGCGGTTGACGTTCG
>CAMLHI010000217.1 GCA_946479705.1 uncultured Oxalobacteraceae bacterium | reverse complement strand
GGCGTGAGCAGGCGCGCCAGGTTTTCGGCGATGTTGCGCGCCACCCCGCCGAACGATTCGTCCTGGCGTGCCGGGTTCGAGGTGCCCATGGTGAGGGTGGCCATCGAGCGCAATTTGCGGTCCAGGTTGGCCGCGCCCAGACAGACGATGGGGCGGGTGTCCGGCAGCACATAGGCGCGCCCGAGCAGGCGGCGTTCGCGGATCAGGCCGGCGATGTAGCCCGCCACCGCCGAACGCGACAGGCGCAGCTGCACCGCCAGGTCCTGCTGCGAGATGAAGGGGTTGGCGCGGATGAGCTCGTAGAGTTGCTCTTTTTTCGAAAGTTCGGTCACGGCGTTTCTTTCTGGACAATTGTTTTTGATCTTAGACATTTGTCCAGTTGCTGTCAATTTACATTATCCTGGCCGGTTTCCGGTGTTGTTGCAATGATACCGCCTATTTATTTGGCCGTCATATAAATAGGGAAGAAAAACGGTATTTGCCGAACATATAGGGACTCGGGCATAGTTATAATGCTTAACAGGTGCTGTCAGCTTGTTGAGTCTTCAGAGGCCCGCCTTGTGTCGCGGCGCAGCGATTGTGCTCATACCATGCCGAATCAGGATAGGAAAAACCATGTCCAACAACACCCCATTCGAAGCTGCGGACATGATCCGATCGCGCAAGCCGGGCTTCGCGCCGCGCGTGGCGATGATCCTTGGTTCCGGCCTGGGCGTTTTGGCCGAGCGGATGACGGACGCCGTCTCGATCGGCTTCGACGAGCTGCCCGGCTTCCCGATCAGCACCGTGCACGGCCACGCCGGCGAACTGGTGCTCGGCACCCTGGCCGGCGTGCAGGTGGTCTGCATGAAGGGGCGCGGCCATTTTTACGAGGGCTACGGCATGGGCGTGATGACCAGCGCCGTGCGCACTCTCAAACTGCTCGGCTGCGAGATGCTGTTCGTGACCAACGCGGCCGGCTCGCTGCGTCCCGAGGTCGATGCCGGCAGCCTGGTGCTGCTGACCGATCATATCAACTTCATGCCCGGCACGCCGATGATCGGCCCGAACGACGAGCGTTTCGGCCCGCGCTTTTTCAGCATGGCCAACGCCTACGACAGCGACATCCGTGCCGCCATCCAGGCCAGCGCGGCCAGCACCAATATCACCCTGCACGAAGGCGTCTACATCGCCTACCCGGGGCCGAACTTCGAAACCGCCGCCGAGATCCGCGCCATGGCGCGCCTGGGCGCCGACGTGGTCGGCATGTCGGTGGTGCCCGAAGTCGTCTCGGCGCGCCACTGCGGCCTGAAGGTCGCCTGCGTCTCCGTCATCACCAACCTGGCCGAAGGCATGTCGCCGTTCCCGCTGTCGCACGAGCAGACGCTCAAGTACGCGGCCATCGGCGCCAAGGACCTGATCACCCTGATCCTGGCCTTCCTCGGTCACCTGGCGAGCGTGCCGCGCGCCGCCTGACCCGCCTTATCACTAGACTGCGAGCCTGCCATGTCCCGCGCATTCATCCTCCTGCTTGATTCCTTCGGCCTGGGCGCCACGCCCGATGCCGCGCGCTTCGGCGACAGCGGCACCAATACCTTCGGCCATATCGCCGCCTGGGCCGCGCGCGAGGGCAGGCCGCTGACGCTGCCGAACCTGGAGAAGCTGGGCCTTGGCGCCGCCGCGCACATCGCCAGCGGCGAATGGGCTGAAGGCTTCGCGCGGCGCGAGGGCTTCGGCGCGGCCTACGGCGCGGCGCGCGAGCGCTCCACCGGCAAGGATACCCAAAGCGGCCACTGGGAAATCGCCGGCGTGCCGGTCGAATTCGACTGGGGCTACTTCCCGCGCACGGCGCCATCCTTCCCGGCCGAACTGACCGAAGAACTGCGGCGCCGCACCGGCGTGGCGGGTTTTCTCGGCAACTGCCATGCATCGGGCACGGAGATCATCGACAAGCACGGCGACGAGCATGTCGCCAGCGGCAAGATCATCATCTACACCTCGGCCGATTCGGTCATGCAGATCGCCGCGCACGAACAGCACTTCGGACTCGAACGCCTGTACGAGGTGTGCGAGGTGGCCTTCGAACTGGTCAAGCCCTACAACATCGGGCGCGTGATCGCGCGTCCGTTCCTGGGCGCGAACGGCAGCTACCGCCGCACCGGCAACCGCCACGACTACGCGGTCGCGCCGCCCGCGCCGACCCTGCTCGACCATGTCAAGAACGAAGGCGGCGAAGTCATCGGCCTGGGCAAGATCAGCGACATCTTCGCCGCGCAGGGCATCTCGCGCGTGGTGAAGGGGCCGGACAACATGGCCCTGTTCGACCAGCTTCTCAAGGCGATGGACGAAGCCGGCGACAAGTCGCTCACCTTCGTCAATTTCGTCGACTTCGACCAGGCCTTCGGCCACCGCCGCGACATCGCCGGCTACGCCAACGCCCTGCACGAACTGGACGCGCGCCTGCCCGAGTTCATGGCGCGCATGAAGGAGGGCGATCTGGCCGTGATCACCGCCGACCATGGCTGCGACCCGAGCTGGCCCGGCTCCGACCACACCCGCGAACATATCCCGATGCTGTTCTTCGGCTCCGGCGTGGCGCCGCGCGCGCTGCCGGTGTCCGAGACCTTCTCCGATATCGGCGCCACGCTGGCCAGGCACCTCGGCGTTACTCCACTCTCGAACGGAACCAGCCTGCTATGAGTTTCAAACGTAACGAGGCGATGGGCCTCGATCTCGGCTGGGTCAACCAGATCAAGGTCAACCGCAACGCCACCGACCGCCGCGCCGCCAGCCTGGGCAACCGCCGCAGCGTCAAGAAGGAATACCAGGCCGCATGGCTGGTCAAGGCGCTGCAATGCATCGACCTGACTACCCTGGGTGGCGACGACACCCCGGGCCGCGTCGAGCGCCTGTGCATGAAGGCCATGCGCCCGCTGCGTGCCGACCTCATGGAAGCACTGGGCGTCACCAAGCTGACCACCGGTGCCGTGTGCGTGTACCACGAAATGATCTCCCCGGCCGTCAAGGTATTGAATGGCCGCCTGCCGATTGCGGCCGTATCGACGGCCTTCCCGGCCGGCCTCGCCAGCATGGAAACCAAGGTGCGCGAGATCGAACTGTCGGTCGCCGCCGGCGCCACCGAAATCGATATCGTCATCACGCGCCAGCACGTCCTGACCGGCAACTGGCAGGCGCTGTACGACGAAATGGTGGCCTACCGCGCCGCCTGCGGCGAAGCGCACGTCAAGGCCATCCTCGCCACCGGCGACCTGGTCACGCTGGAAAACGTGGCCAGGGCCTCGTGGGTGTGCATGATGGCAGGTTCCGATTTCATCAAGACCTCGACCGGCAAGGAAGGGGTCAACGCCACTATCCCGGTCGCGCTGACGATGGTGCGCGCGATCCGCGAGTATCACGAGCAGACCGGCATCCAGGTCGGCTTCAAGCCGGCCGGCGGCGTGGCCACCGCCAAGGCGGCGCTGCAGTACCTCACCCTGATGAAGGAAGAACTGGGCCGCGACTGGCTGGAACCGCAGCTGTTCCGTATCGGCGCATCGAGCCTGCTGACCGACATCGAGCGGCAGCTGGAGCACTACGTCACCGGGAACTACTCGGCCGCTCACCGCCACGCGCAACCCTAGGACTCGCCATGCCCACCATTCAAGAGATACTCCAGACCATGGACTACGGCCCCGCACCCGAAAGCACCAAAGAAGCGCAAGCCTGGCTGGACCGGCATGAGCGCCGCTTCGGCATGTTCATCGACGGCCAGTGGAGCGCCGCCGGCACCACCTTCGCCTCGGTGAACCCGGCCGATGGCGCCGAACTGGCCCAGGTCACGCAAGCCACGCCTGACGATGTCGAACGCGCCGTGCAGGCCGCGCGCCGCGCGCAGCCGGGCTGGGTGGCGCTCGGTGGCCATGGCCGCGCGCGCGTGCTGTACGCGCTGGCGCGCCAGCTGCAGCGCCATGCGCGCCTGTTCGCCGTCGTCGAAACGCTCGACAACGGCAAGACCATCCGCGAAACCCGCGACGCCGACCTGCCGCTGGCCGCGCGCCACTTCTATCACCACGCCGGCTGGGCCCAGCTGCTGAGCGAGGAATTCCCCGAGCACCGCGCCGTCGGCGTGGTCGGCCAGATCGTGCCCTGGAACTTTCCGCTGCTGATGCTGGCCTGGAAAATCGCGCCGGCGCTGGCAGCCGGTAACACGGTGGTGTTCAAGCCGGCCGAGTTCACGCCCTTGTCCGCGCTGCTGTTCGCCGAAATCTGCCAGCAGGCCGGCGTGCCGGCCGGCGTCGTCAACATCGTCACCGGCGACGGCGCCGTGGGCGAAGCCATCGTCAATCACGCGGGCATCGACAAGCTGGCCTTCACCGGCTCCACCGAAGTCGGGCGCATCATCCGCAAGGCCACCGCCGGCACCGGCAAAAAACTGTCGCTGGAACTGGGCGGCAAGTCGCCCTTCATCGTGTTCGAGGACGCCGACCTGGATGCCGCCATCGAAGGCATCGTCGATTCGATCTACTTCAATCAGGGCCAGGTCTGCTGCGCCGGTTCGCGCCTGCTGGTGCAGGAATCGGTCGAGGAACGCTTCATCGGCAAGCTGAAAACGCGCATGGCCAAGCTGCGCCTGGGCAGCCCGACCGACAAGTCGATGGACATCGGCGCGCTGGTCGATCCGATCCAGCGCCAGCGCATCGAAGGCCTGGTGGAAGCGGCGCGCGCCGAAGGCTGCGATATCTATCAGCCGGCCTGCGAACTGCCGGCCAGCGGCTCGTGGTTTGCGCCCACCCTGATCACCGGCGCGTCCACATCGGCCGGCATCGCCCAGACCGAAGTGTTCGGCCCGGTGCTGGTGGCGATGAGCTTCCGCACCCCGGCCGAAGCGGTCCAGCTGGCCAACAACACCGTCTA